>NZ_JBSEFH010000013.1:0-201004 GCF_053570585.1 Pseudochelatococcus sp. B33
CACCCCCGCCCGGCCGGGAGCGGGTGTCGAGATCATCGGAAGCTAGGGAGGGTGGGAAAGACATGCGTGGGTTGAGTTTTGGTGGAAGCAGCACGATCGAGTTCCTGGATGTGCCCGATCCCACGCCCGGCGAAGGGGAAGTCGTCCTTGAGATGAAGGCTTCCGGCATGTGCGGAAGTGACCTCAAGATGTACAAAGCTCCGCGGGGAACGCTGACAATCGCCCGCGTGGCGATGGCCAAGCCCGTCATCGCCGGCCATGAGCCCTGTGGCGTCGTCGCCGCGATCGGGCCGGGCGTGTCCAAGGAGCAGGCGCGGGTCGGCGACAGGATGATGGTGCACCATTATGCGGGCTGCACCGTCTGCGATCACTGCCGGAGCGGCTGGGAGCAGATGTGCGATCACCAGACGCCACTCGTCTACGGTATCGGCGCTCACGGCGGGCACGCGCCGTATATGAAGGTGCCCGCACGCACGCTCGTACCACTTCCCGACGAGCTTTCCTTTGAAGCCGGAGCGGCGATCTCCTGCGGCACGGGAACGGCGTTCCAGGGGCTCAAGCGGGCGGGCCTGTCGGGGGATCATACGATCGCGATTTTTGGGCAGGGGCCGGTCGGGCTGGCCGCGACTCAGCTCGCGGCCTTCATGGGCGTGCGCGTCATCGCGCTGGACCTGTCACCCGAGCGGTTGGCGCGGGCGCGCGAACTCGGCGCCCACCACGTCGTCCATCCACGCCAGGAGGATCCGGTCGAGGCGATCAAGGCGCTCACGGGCGGAAAGGGTGTCCAGGTCGCCATGGAGGCGTCGGCCTCGCCGGAGGCGCGCTCCGCCGCGCTCGGCGCTCTAGCGCCCTGGGGTACGCTGGTGCTGATTGCCGGCACGACCGGATTCCATGTCGATAATGTCAGCACCATCACCTCGCGCCAGCTGACCATTATCGGCTCGTGGACTTTCTCGAAGGTGGGTCAGGCGAGCTTTGCGCGCTACGTCGCCGAACGCGGCATCCCGGTGGACAAGGTCTTCACCGACCGGTGGCGTCTGGATCAGGGAGACGAGGCCTACCGCAACTTCGCTCAACAGAGCGGCGGCAAGGGCGTCTTCCTGATGTAGTTCATGAAGACAGGTGAAGACAGGCGGCCTCGTGCTGTCCGCGCCGCTTGCTCCGGGGAGTCCAAGTGGCGTCACGTGAACGCGGAATATGGAGACGAACATCATGAAGCATGAGGAAAAGATCGAACTGGGCCGGCAGATCCGGGCCGAGGTGCTCGGGCAGGCCTATGTTAGTCAGCCGGACTCCGATCCGTCCAAGTTCAAGCTGGCATTCCGGGAGTTCACGACAGAGACCTGCTGGGGCAATGTGTGGGTGCGGCCTGGGCTGGAGCGCAAGACGCGCAGCATGCTCAATATCGCCATGCTGGCCGCGATGGCTCGCTGGCACGAATTCGAGATTCACGTCCGGGGCGCCCTGAACAACGGGGTGAACGAGGACGAGATCATCGAGATCGTGCTTCAGGCCGGCGTCTATGCCGGCGTCCCGATAGCCGCGGAGGGGATGAAGGTCGCAGAGCGCGTGGTGACGGCCTACAAGGCGGAATAGCTGGTGTCCATGGGATGATCACGGCTCGGCCATGCGGTTTGCGCGGCTGCCGGAGGAGCGCCGCCCGCAACTACAACGCCGGAGCCGACGAGGGCGGCGCCGAGAACTGCATTTCTCGGCATCACCAGTGGCTCCCGTTGTCGAACTTCCATTGTGTTTTTCGGATGCGCTCTCCTGCTCCGGCTGACGCCGAATGCCGGACGGGCGTCGTTCCGGCGAAGGGCAATCGAGCTTTCCACCACCATGTGGGCCGCATACCCGTTTATGCCTAAACGGCGAGCTCTGATTGGAGAAATGCGGCCAGCAGAGTATAAAGCTATCTCTTTAATGGCGGTGCTAAAGAGCGAAGTCAGGCCGCTTCGCGAGGGGAAGTAGCATGGCAGTCTTGCGGTTCGGGCAGTCGATAACGCGGCGCGAAGATTACCGGCTCACACGCGGGGAGGGCCGCTACATCGCCGACCTGGCATTCCAGGATATGCTATATGCCGTCATGGTTCGCAGCCCGCACGCGCATGCGCGCGTCCTTTCCCTCGACGTCGATGCGGCGGCCGCTCATGAGGGCGTGGTGGCGGTTCTGACCGGAGCCGATGCCCTTGCAGACGGTTTCGACGGCAGAGCGGCGGCGACAAAGTTTTGCCGACGCGACGGGGCGCCGGCGGCATCGACGCCACGTCCTCTTCTCGTGGCCGACACCGTGCGTTTTGTGGGGGAGCCGGTAGCCGTCGTCGTCGCGACATCGCTGGCGCTCGCACGGGACGCGGCCGAAAGCGTCCTTGTCGAGTACGAGGAACTGCCCGCCGTCTCCACCATCGCCGAGGCGACTGCGGACGCGGCCCGGCCCGTTTGGGATAATGCCCCCGATAACGTCGCTTTCTATTGGTCGCATGGCGATCAGGAGTCGGTCGACGCCGCGCTGGCCGCTTCGCACCACGTCACGGAGGTTCGCTCGCGCGTTTCACGCGTCGCGGCGATGCCGATCGAGCCTCGCGCGGCCGTTGGCATAGTGGACGCCGAGCAGCAGTATACCCTCCACATGAGCCACCAGAGCCCGTACGCGATGCTGGCACCTCTCGCGGACGCGCTTGGGATCGACGCATCGAAGCTGCGCTTGATCGTGCATGACATTGGTGGCTCGTTCGGCATGAAGGGCGGGTTCCTGCGCGACGAGGCAATCGTCCTCTGGGCGGCCCGCCGCGTCGGGCGACCGGTGCGCTGGGTGTCGGACCGCTCCGAGGCGTTCCTGTCGGACGAGCATGGGCGGGACGCGGAAATACACACAACGCTCGGTCTGGACGAGGACGGCAACTTCACTGCGCTTAAGGTCGCCTATCGCGTCAATATCGGCGCGTATTTCGGTGCGCGTTCGGCCTCTCACGTGATGAACTTCGGGGGTATCGCGGGCGTCTACCGCACGCCGCTGATCTTCGGCGAGGCTTCGGGAATCCTGACGAATACGCAGCCGACCGCGCCCTATCGCGGAGCGGGGCGCCCGGACGCGACCTACGCCCTCGAGCGCGCCATCGATTGCGCGGCGCGCGAACTGGAGATCGACCCTTTCGAGCTTAGGCGTCGCAACCTGATCCCGTCCGAGGCGATGCCATTCCAGACCGGATTTCTCTACAAGTACGACTGCGGCGATTTCGCCCAGAACATGGAGAAGGCGGCCGAGGCGGTGGATTACGCCGGCTTCGCGGCGCGGCGCGAGGAGTCCTTGAGGCGCGGGCGGCTGCGAGGCATCGGCATCGCCAACCCTATCGAAGTGGCCGCCGGTCCGTTCGGCGCCGTGAGCACGGATTACGGCCGGATTGAAGCCGAGCCGGACGGCTGCGTGACTATCTATTCGGGCACGATGTCGACGGGGCAGGGGATCGAGACGACCTTCGCGAACATCGTCGCCCAGGGACTCGGCATTGCGCCGGAGAAAGTCCGCTACCGGCAGGGAGACACGGCGGCACTAAAGAAAGGGAAGGGGAACGGTGGATCGGCGGCGCTCGTCCTCGGCGGTTCGGTCATGACGCAGAACGTCGAACGCCTGATCGAGCGCGGAAGGGCGCTCGCTGCCGACCATTTCGGCGTTTCGCCCGAGGCCGTTACCTTCTCGGAGGGCGTCTTCAGGCTGCGCGAGACCAATCAGTCGCTGTCGCTTGCGGAAGCAGCGCAGATTGCCGCCGCCATAGCTCCGGGGGCGAGCAGCGGGCTGGCCGGCGAGAGCGCCTTCACGGCGCCCGCGCCGACCTACCCCAACGGCTGCCATATTTGCGAGGTCGAAGTGGACCCCGAGACCGGACTGGTCGAGGTCCTAAACTATGTCAGTGTCGAGGATGTCGGCACCGTTCTCAACCCCCTGCTTGTGGAAGGGCAGATTCACGGCGGTGTCGCGCAGGGCATGGGCCAGGCGCTGAAGGAGCAGATCGTCCACGAGGCCGGCTCCGCCCAACTCCTGACCGGCTCGTTCATGGACTACGGGATGCCGCTCGCAACAGACATCCCGAATATCCGGTGCGAGAGCGTCGAGGTTCCAACGACCATGAACCTTCTCGGCGTGAAGGGCGTGGGCGAGGCCGGGACGGTCGGCGCGCTCGCGGCAACGATGAACGCCATCTGCCACGCGCTCGCTCCGGTCGGCGTCCGACATGTCGATATGCCGGCCACGCCCGTCCGGATCTGGGATGCGATCCGCGCGGCAGCGGCGGAGGATAAGACGCTCCGGCCCGCGGCCGAGTGACTCCGCCTCAGCCATCCTCCACGATTTATACAAGGGCAGACCCGCGGCCCACGGTTACAAGGAGCATGTCAGGGCGGGGGCAAGCCCACGACCCGGATGGGCGGCAACCGGTTCAATACCGAGCACCGTGGTGCCCGGTATTGCGTCAGGGACGTGATGGTCTCGGTGGCCGAAGTTGCCTGGCACCGGACCCGGGAGCGTGAGTTCACCGGGTCGTTCTACGACAGCGCCCGCTACGTTGAGTTACTCGCAGATTTCATCGGCATTTTTGACGACATTACGGACGAACCTGCATACGCGGCGCTCACTCCGGATCCGGCGCGCTCGATGCGTCCCAGGCCTATATCGTCAGGCTCGACAGGATGTCGTCCGCGAAGGAAGGGCAGTGCGCAGCGGTGGCTGCGGTCACGGCGCGTGCGGAGTGATCCGCGCAGGGCAGGCGCTCGGCGGTGTCGTCCACAAAGGACAGGAAGGGCAGGGTACCGTCCCGCAATGCCTGGGCACGCATGTCGGCGGAAGGTTCCACCCCGGTGATGACGATATCGTCAGGCAGCACCGCGCACAACGCGCGCGAGAAGATGCCGTTGCCACAAGCGGCCCTGGCATGACACCCTCTGGATCAGACCAGATGACAAGCCACCCTGTAGCCGTCCGAAATGTGCTTCGCGGCGGGCTCCACCGTTCGGCACTTGTCCATGGTGAACGGGCAGCGCGTATGGAAGCGGCACCCTGCCGGCGGATTGATCGGCGAGGGGGTTTCGCCCTTGATGACCATGTTCGCGACGTCGTCGTCCGGATGGAGCGAGAGCGAGGCGGCGAGAAGCGCCTGGGTATAGGGATGGAGCCGCTTGCTGAACAAGGTCTCGGTCGGCCCGTATTCCACGAACTGCCCCAGATACATGACCGCGATCTGGTGCGCCATGTAGCGGACGGTAGCCAGGTTGTGGGCGATGATTACATAGGCGACCCCGGATTGCTCCTGAATGGACTTCAGAAGGTTCATCACCTGCGCCCGCACCGACACGTCGAGCGCGGATACGGGCTCGTCCAGCACGATCAGCTTAGGATCGGGGGCGAGTGCAGCGGCGATGGCGATGCGCTGCCGCTGGCCGCCGCTGAACTGGTGCGGATAGCGGGAAGCCATGGAAGGATCGAGACCAACCTTGGTCAACAGTTCCGCGACCCGGGCCTCGATCTCCCGCTTGCTCGGCTTCGAACGGACCGTGATGGCCTCGGCGACGATGTCGCGGACAATCATGCGCGGGTTGAGCGAGGACCAGGGATCCTGAAACACGGCCTGGATGCCAAGCCGTGAAGGCGAAAGCGTCGTCCGCGTGTCGTTATCGATCTTCCGGCCGTTGAAGCGGATCGTCCCGGAGGTCGGGCTGTCCAGTCCAAGCAGCATGCGGCTCGTCGTCGTCTTGCCGCATCCGGACTCGCCGACGATGCCCAGCGTTTCGCCGGGCGCCAGCGAGAAGGATATGCCGTCAACCGCGCGTACCCTTCCGATTTCCTTGGGAAACAACAGTCCCTTGGTGACCAGAAAGTGCCGGGTTACGTTCTCAGCTTCAATCACGGCTGTGTCCATGACGGATCCAATCTCCAACAGGCGGCAACATGATCCGGCCCGATCGTGTAGATATCGGGATAGGCTTGCCGGCAGCGATCCCGGGCGTATCTGCATCGCGGCGCGAAGCGGCATCCTTCGGGCATGTTCGAAAGCATCGGCGGCTGCCCTTCGATGGACTGGAGCCGGTCGACGCGCTTTTCGACATCCGGAACCGCCGCCAGAAGCGCTTCCGTATAAGGGTGCTGCGGATTGTCGAATATCTCTCGGACCGGCCCTTGCTCGACGATGCGCCCCGCATACATCACCGCAACGGAATCGCACATGCGGGCGACGACGCCGAAATCATGGGTGACGAAGATGATCGCCGTTCCCGTTCGTCGCTGCAGCTCCCGCAGCAGTTCCAGGTACTGAAGCTGGATCGTGACGTCGAGCGCGGTGGTCGGCTCGTCCGCGACGATGACGCTGGGTTCTCCGGCGATGGCGATCGCTCCGACGACGCGCTGTTTCATGCCGCCGCTCATCTGGTGCGGATAATCCTTCAGCCGTTGCTCGGGAGCGGCGATATTCACCTGCCGCAGGAGTTCGACCGACCTCGCGCGCGCCGCGCTGCCGCGCAGGCGGACGGCTTCCCGAACCTGGTTGCCGATAGTGAAGACCGGATTGAGCGAGGTCTGCGGATCCTGGAGGATCATCGATATCCTGCGGCGGCGTATTTCGCGCATCTCCCGGTCCGACTTCTGCGCGATGTCTTCCCCGTCGACGATGATCTGGCCGCTGACCACCCGGCCGCCGGGCCGCGGCAGGAGGCCGAGCAGAGACAGGCTCATCATGGTCTTTCCAGACCCTGATTCTCCGACGATACCGAGAGTCTCGCCGCGGCGAACCTTGAAACTGATGCCGTCGACCGGACGAAGCACGGCAGTGTCGGTGAATATGCAGCTGTGAAGGTCCCGGACTTCGATTGCGATGTCGTCGCGTGGCGTCTGGTACAGCATCGGCTAGCGGTCCTTCTGCTTGGGGTCGAGACGGGTGTGCAGCCAGTCGCCCAGAAGGTTCATCGACAACACTGTCAGGAGGATTGCCAGGCCCGGGAAGAATGCGACCCACCAGGCCTCGATGATGATGTCGCGGCCGTCGGCGACCATCAGGCCCCATGCCGACAGCGGACGCGGAATGCCCACGCCGAGGAAGCTCATGGTGGCTTCCAGCAGGATGACCTGGCCCACTTCGAGCGTCGCGATGACGATGATCGTGTTGGCGACGTTCGGCAGGATGTGGCGCACCAGGATCCGCCAGGTCGGCACGCCGGAGATCTTGGCCCGGGCCACGAAATCGCGGGAACGGATCGCCAGCACCTCTCCCCGGACGAGGCGGGTGTATCGATCCCAGTAGACCAGGCTGATGACGGTCACGACGGTATGAAGGCCCGGCCCGATCACCACCGAAAGCACCAGCGCCAGGATGATGGTCGGGATCGCCTGAGTGAGATCGACCATGCGCATGATGACATGGTCCCACCAGCCCCCGAGATAACCGGCAAGCAGGCCGAGGATCGTTCCGACCGTGCCGGCGACGGCGATACAGAGCGCCGCGACGACGATCGAAACGCGGGCTCCGTAGATGATGCGGCTCAGCACGTCGCGGCCGACCTTGTCGGTGCCGAGGATGTGCTCCCAGTTGCCCCCCGGCTTGATCTGCACTCCGTTCAGCATGGTCGGTTCCGCCCAGGCCGGCGGCAGCAGCCGGGCGCTCAGGTTTCCCGCTTCCGGGTTGTGGACGAAGGGCAGGTGGGCCCGCAGCACGTCGGCGAGAAGTGCCGGACCGACCAGCACCACGACAAGGATCAGGGCCGGAAGAACGGGATAGCGCGTCAGGCGGCGGAAAACGCCCCGCAGCCCGCTGGTCCGTTTCCGATGGGCCGCGATGGCCGCCTCCACCGCGGGATTGGGCTTGACCGGCGTTCCCGGCATCCGGCGATCGGTCACCTCAGTCATAGCGGATCCTTGGGTCGAGATAGGCATAGAGAATGTCGACGACGAGGCTCGAAGTCAGGTAGAGAACGGAAAAGAAGATCACGATCGCCTGCACCACCGGGATATCCCGCGCCTTGATCGCCTCGATGGAAAGCAGGCCGAGACCCGGCCAGGCGAACACGGTTTCGATGACGACGGCTCCGGAAATCCAGCCGCCGACGATCATTCCGAAATAGGTGAGCGGCGCGATGCTGGCATTGCGCAGGCAATGCTTCCAGATCACCTTCCATTCCGGCAGGCCCTTGATGCGGGCGAGCTTCACATATTCGGCGTTCAGTGCCTCGATCATCGACGATCGCGTGATGCGGGCGACTGCGGCCACCTGGAACAGGCCGAGAGCCACGGCCGGCATGATGGCATGGAGGAAGGATCCGCGGCCGGACGTCGGCAACCAGCCGAGATGGACCGCGAAGAGCCAGATCGCCATGGTGCCCAGCCAGAACGACGGCATGGACTGGCCGAGCAGGGCAAAGATCTTGGCACCGCTGTCGACCAATGTACCCTTTCTGACCGCGGAAATGACGCCGATCGGCAGCCCCACCAGCGATGCCGTCACCAGCGCGTACAAGGCGAGCTCCAGCGTTGCCGGCAGGCGCTGGAGGATCAGCATATCGACCGGTTGCCGCCATTTGAGCGACACGCCGAAATTCCCCTGCAGCATGTTGGCTAGGAAACTGAAATATTGCTCGACCAGGGGGCGGTCGAGACCCCAGATGTGGCGAAGTATCTCGCGGTCGGCATCCGTCGCCTCCGGCGGCAGCATGGTTTCGATGGGGTCGCCGATCAGCCGCGAAAGGATGAATATGATCACGCTGACGGCCAGCAGCGCGAACAACATATGCAGGAGCCGCATGGCGATGTAGCGCTGCATTCAATCACTCCGGATAAAGGTCAGAACGCGAAGGGTGTCCACTCGCCTCCTATGCGATCGGCGCATCGCCATAGATGGCCGGCGCCGGCGGCGTTGCACGTTGGATGCCTTTGAGACGGACGGGCTTGTTCACCACTGTGTGGGTCGCCATACAGATGTTACCGCTCGAATCGACGGCCAGCTCACGGGAGTCCACGGCCACGCCGCTGTTGTAGAGATCGGGCGGAAAGCTGCCCCGGTTCGGAATGAACTCATATCCGTGGTCGCCCGACCCGACGATACGCCGCTCAGTTTGCTGAAGCCGATCCATTTTTTCCTCCTCGGCCGACGGCCGGGCCGGGCGGTTCTTCGACCGCCGGCTGATAATCCTGAGGTCGGCCGCTCACTCCTCCGCCGACGAAATTCCTCATCGAAGACCTTAGGCGGCGGCTTCGGGAGATCGCAAATACAAATTGGCACGCGTCGCATAAGCCCCGCTTATGGCAGGAGGTCCGCGGCACCCGTCATAAGAACGGCCTATACCGGCTCATGCCAATTGTATTTTACTCCCGAAGCCAGCCCGCGGTACGCCTTGCTGTAAAGACAATCGGGAGAGAGTTGATGGCGGGGGAGCGGATGGACGACTTCGACGTGGTGGTCGTCGGAGGCGGAATTGCTGGATTATGCGCGGGCGTCCGCGCGGCGGAACTGGGTCTCGGGACGGTCGTCATGGAGAAGGCAAGCGATCCGTCCTATCCCTGCAGCAGTCGCATTTCCGGCGGCGTGTTCCATGTCGCGCATGAAGACATCCGAATGCCGCCCGACCATCTTTTCAGGGCCATCGAGCGGTCGACCTGCGGTCACGCCGATCCAGCGCTCGCCGCAACGCTGGCGAACGATGCCGGCAGCACCATAGACTGGCTGAGCCGTCAGGGCGTACGGTTCATCAACTCGGGACCGCATGCGCGCAACACGGCCATGGCCGCGCCGCCGCGACCCTTGGACGACGATCTCGACTGGCTTGAAAGCTGGAAGGGGCGTGGCCCGGACGTTCTTCTCGATACTCTGGCGAAGCGTCTGGAAGCTCTCGGCGGAAAGCTGATGCTGGGAAGCCGGGCCACGAAACTGCTCATGCGCGATGGCCGCTGCACCGGAGTCGCAGCGATGACGACTGCAGGCGAGCTGCGCCTTTCGGCAAGGTCCGTGGTTCTTTGCGACGGCGGCTTTTCCGGAGATGCCGGCAGGCTCGCGGCCGCCATCGCGACGCAACCGCACAAGGTGCTGCAACGCAATGCCGGGACAGCGAACGGAGACGGGCTGAGGATGGCGGAGACCGCCGGGGCGGGCATCACCTCTCTCCTCGGCTTCTACGGCCATGTTGTCAGCCGGGATGCCCTGACGAACCGGCAACTCTGGCCGTACCCGCTGCTTGACGAGCTGTGTGTTCGCGGCATCGTGGTGGATGCCGCCGGACAGCGGTTTTGTGACGAAGGGATTGGCGGTGTCTACGTTGCCAACAGGATCGCGGCCCTCGATGACCCGCTTTCCGCCGTGGTCATCAGCGACGACGCGACCTGGAACGACATCACTGTCCGCAAACACGTATCGATCCCCAATCCCAAACTCGAAAAGCTCGGCGGGACCATTCATCGGGCAAACAGTATCGACGAATTGGCCGAAAGGGCCGGGCTCCCGCTCGAGCCTCTTCGGCGAACGATCGAGGCGCACAACCGGGCGATCGCGACCGGTGACTGGCAGGACGTGCATCCGGCACGCTCGTCGGACCAGCACACGCCGCGGCCGATCCTCACGCCGCCTTTCCTGGCGATCCCCGCGGTCGCCGGCCTGACGTTCACCATGGGCGGAATTCGGATCGACGGCGATGCGCGGGTCCTCGACCGCGAGGGAAAGATTATCGAGGGACTTTATGCAGCGGGGTCCACGACCGGCGGGTTGGAAGGGGGCGAGCGCCATTCCTATGTAAGCGGGCTTGCGAAGGCTGCGGTCTTTGGAAAGCGCGCCGCCGAGCACATAGCCGCTTGCCTCGGCCGCCGGACAACCGAATCCGCCGCTCCCCCCACGAAGGCTTCCGCCGGCCCGCGCCGATATCCCACGCTGGCGTTCATCGTGCGCCACGGCGCGAGGCTGGCCGCCGCGATCGCCTGCCTCCCGCTGCTCGCGCTTGCGTGGGGTCTGTGGACCATTCCCGAACACGCCGTTGTCATGACGGTGGCCGCGCTTGCAGGCAGCGGCATCACCTATCTTCTCGCGCGGAGCTACGTGGAATTGGTCGCAGTCGTCGTCGACATGCTCCTGCCGCACTGACGCCTGTGTCGCTTAAAGCCGGACGTCGTCGGCGCATCCGCAGGACTTCAGCCATAACCTTCGCTGATGGTGGCCCATCCAAATTGTATTTGTCCGGAGGAACGGCTGCTGCGCAACTAGAGGCTGTCAGTGACTATGGATAGGGCCTGGACGTTCTCGCGCCCGGCAAAGGATTTCAGTGCGCCGATTGCAGCTATGCGAGTGCCCATGAGAAACAGCGAACGACTGCACCACACGCTTTATCCCTCCGGCCAAGCCGCCGCGGGCAAGCTCCTTCTGCTCCATCCTCTGGCCTCGAACGGCACGTTCTGGAACCGGATGATCGAAAAGCTGCCCGGTCACGTAGACGTGCTCACCGTCGATCTCAGGGGCCACGGGCAGTCGCCGCGGGTCTCGGGACATTGGCTGGCGGAAAGCCATGCGGACGATCTCAAGGATATCCTCGATCATGTCGGATGGTCGAAAACGGTGATCGCCGGCGCGTCGATGGGCGGCTGTGTCGCTCTTTCCTTCGTCGACCGCTATCCCGAGCGCGTCAGCGGGCTGGGACTGATCGACACGACCGCATGGTACGGTGACGGCGCGCCCGAGCGCTGGCGGGAACGGGCCCTGCGGGCCCGGCGAGGCGGCATGGCGGCTCTGAGCGAATTCCAGCTCGACCGCTGGTTTTCCGAGGAGTTCCGGCAAAGCGGGAATCCGGTGGTGGCGGAAATGCTCGACATCTTTCTTGCGAACGACGTGCCTTCCTATGAATCCGCCTGCCGGCTGCTCGGCGAATTCGACGGCCGGAGAGCGCTCGGCGCGATCGATTGTCCGACAACGGTTATCGTCGGCGAAAACGACTATGCCACACCTCCGGAAATGTCCCGTCAGATTGCCGCGGCCATTCCCGGCGCGCGTCTGGTGATCCTGCCGAAGGTCCGGCATTTCACGCCGCTTGAAGTGCCAGAGGAGATCGCGGCATGCCTGCTTCCGCTCGTGAAGACGCAAACCGCGGGCCGGAAGAGCCTGCGCAGTTAGGTTCTAGCCGTCCAAGCGTTGCCAATGCAGCACGCCACGGTCGGCGTGGGTCCGAACCAGCTTTATCACCAGCGCCGTGAGGTCGGCCATCTCATGCTCGCGGTTGCGCGCACATCCGAAACAGAGTGTCCGAACCAGCTCCGGTTCGACGATCCGCCTTGCCCGCAGCGTGCCCGCGGCAAGCTCTTCGGCGTAAAGTCCCACGGGACCGACCGTAGACCGGTCATTGCGGGCAATGACCTCCTTTTTTACCGGAATGGAACTTGCGGTCACCACATCGAGCGTCAGACCCCGCTCGGCAGCGGCCTCGTCGACCAGGCGCCTGCCGATCATGCCGGTGCTTTCGAGGACGAGCAGCAAGGTCGCCAGTTCCTCGAACCGGATGACATCGGAAGCAACCCCGGCGAAAAGCTTGGGAGCGGCTATGGCGAAGAGCGCTTCCCGGACCAGCGCGATCGACGCGATGGAGCGGCCCGGGTCGGGAGTGCCGTAGAACAGCGCGCAGTCCAGCTCTCCGAGAGCGACCATCCTGTGCAGATCGTCGCTGAAGGCTTCGCGGATATCGATTTCGAACCTGCCGGACCTGGTGCAGGCGTCGATAAGATCCGCGGCCAGGGCTCTCGCCGGCGTCGGCGCGATGCCGAAGGTGACATGGCGTTTCGCCGGCCCGCGGAAGCGCATGAGCGCGGGCTTTATGGCCTCCATTTCTGTCAGCACGGCTTCGGCCTTGGCGAGCAGAACCTCGCCCGCGGGCGTGAGCGAAATGCCGCGCGGATTTCGTTCGAGCAATTTGACGCCGAGTTCCTCTTCCATCTGCTTCAGCTGATAGGTGAGCGCCGGTTGCGAGATATGCACGTGGTTGGCTGCGGCCGTCACCGTGCCGCAGCGTGCGACCGCCACGAAATACCGAAGATGACGAAGTTCCATTCGATCGCTACCCAGGGTTTCCATATCAAGGTTGCCTTCACCAATGTCGAGCGGACATCGGAGGCTCCGGCCGACACGCAGATTGTGAGGAGAACCGGAATCCATAATTCGCATTTATGGCGTGGTCGTCAAATTGTATTAGCTGTGCCAGGTGTCCTTGCTACACTGAATGATGAAAACAAAAGGGTTGGGAGGACCGAATGTACGACAAGTTTCCTATTTCGCGGCGCAGCTTGATGAAGGCTTCGGCCGCCCTTGCCGTCGCCGGTTCGGGCGTGCTCGGCGCTCGCAAAGCCTCCGCAGCGGACGAGACCCGGCTCAAGGTCGCCTTGACCCCGCCGGCGACCCAGACGACCCTGGGCTTCATGACCGAGAACGAAGGCACCGGTCCGCTTCAGCCGATGTACGAGTTCCTGACGATGACGGACCACGTGAGCGGCGCTGTCATTCCAAATCTGGCGACCGAATGGCAGAGTTCGGCCGATACGCAGGAATGGCGTTTCACGCTTCGCTCCGACGTCACCTTTCATGACGGCAAGCCGTTTACGGCGAAAGACGTCGTCAAGAGCTGGGAGCTCCTGACGGCGCCGGATTCCCGCGCCACCAGCGCCTCGGTCTTCCGGAGGCTGATCGCTTCCGCGGACCGGATAAAGATCGTGAACGATCACGAGGTGATCTTCGAGCTTCAGGCTGCGGAGCCGGAATTGCCCTATTACCTGAGCCAGTCACAAGGTTTCCTGATCTATTCCAAGGACCATTGGGACAGCGTCGGCCAAGCCGGATATGCCGCCAAACCTGTCGGTACCGGTCCCTTCGAGTTCGTCGAGTTCCGCCAGGGGCAATATATCCTCTTCAAGCGCGTCGAGAATCACTGGCGGAAGACGCCCGAATTTGCCGAATTGCAGTTCCACTATATGCCCGAAGAAACGACAAGGCTCGCCGCATTGCTTGCCGGCGAAGTCCATATCGCCGAAATCTCCCGGTCACTGCAGACACAGGCCCTTGCGCGGGGCAAGAAGATCGTCACGAGTTCGCGTCCTGCGGCGAGCATCTCCGCGCGGTTCGGCGGCAATTACCTGACGCCCAAAGGGCCGCCCGGCCCGTTGACCGACAAGCTTGTCCGGCAGGCCATGAACCTCGCCGTCAATCGGGACGAAATCAATGCCCAGATCTTCGGCGGGCGTGGCACCGCAGCCGTCGTGGAGGGTTTCCAGTCCACGGATGCCGAGTTCGATCCCGCGTGGGAGCCCTATCCCTACGATCCGGAAAAGGCGAAGTCGCTGCTTGCGGAAGCCGGTTATGGCGACGGCTTCGAGTTCGACATGAGCGTCGTGTCGCCGGCCGGCTTTCCGGAACTGCCGACGGTCGTGGAGGCGCTCAGCATCTACTATTCGAACATCGGCCTCAGGCCGAACCTGGTCGAAATGGAATTTGCGGAGCAGAACAACCGGCAGCGGGCGGCGAACTTCTACAATACGGTCTATACCGGCAGGAATTCCATCAGGCCGCTGTTCCGCGTCATAGAATATTTCTCGTCGAAAGGCATCTATCATTTCTTCGAGGATCCCTATATCGAGGAGCGGATTGCCAGCTTCGGCGAAAGTGTCGACCCGGAGAAGCGCAGCGCCCTGCTGCGCGAGATTGGCGATTTCGTCTACAAGGCCTATGCGACCATCCCGCTGCTCTATCTCTATGCCGAGGTGGCCGTCGATCCGGAAGTGGTTGCCGAATACAAGGCGGATATGGGCGCTTTCGGCGCTTCAATCGGCCACGAATATACGAAGGCGGCATGAGGCGGCTGATGGCGGGGGCTTTTGAGACGACATGCGGACGGATGGAAGTGTGGCGACATTGACGACGAGAAAGAAGTTCCGGGAGCTCCTGCGCAACGATGGCATCATCGTTGCACCGGGCGCCTTCGACGCCCTCTCGGGACGTATGATCGAGGATGCGGGTTTTGGCTGCATTTATGTGGGCGGCTCGAATATCAATGCGGTCATGGGCTACCCGGACGGCGAGGCGACGCGGACGGAATATCTGGGCCGCGTGAGCGAGATTGTCGCTTCGGTCGGTGTTCCGGTTGTCGCTGACATCGAGACCGGCTTTGGCAGCGGAAGTCCCTTGGACCTCCACCGGACGGTCAGGGAATTCGAGCGCATAGGCGTGGCGGCGGTGCACTGCGAGGACCAGGTGACCGCGGTCAAGAACCAGGTGACTGTCGCAAAGAGCGGAAGCTTCAACGGCGCCTACGTGATTCCGCTTGCTGAAATGCTGAATAAAATCGAGGCAGCGCTGGATGCGCGGCAGGATCCCGACTTCGTCTTCATAGCGCGAACCGATGCACGGTCGCGCTATGGGCTGGACGAAGCCCTGGAACGAGGACGGGCCTATGCCCGTGCCGGGGCGGATATGGTGGTCGTCCAGTCTCTTCGATCGGCAGATGAACTGAAGCGGGCCGTCGATCATGTGGGGGCGCCGCTGCTGATCTATAATGGCGGCACCGCGGATCCATTGGATCTGCCGGCGCAGGAACTGGAGGCCATGGGGGTCAAGCTCGTGACCTTCGGCAGCGGTGTCCTGCGCGCGGCTGTCTGGGGGGTGCAGGAACTAGCCCGGGAACTCAAGGCCAACGGCACCGACAGGCGGCTGCGGGACCGGATGGTGAGCAAGGAACGTATCTGCGACCTGGTTGGCACACCGGCGCGGGATGAACTCCGGAAGCGCTATATGGATATCAAGTGACCAAGGCTCGTGTTGAGACAATTCGCTTTGAGACGAGGGGTGCGAGGCGGACATCGCAGAACTCAGAAATCTTGCGCTGGAAATGAAGAGATGAAGCAGTCTGGGTTTTGATGGGTGTCATTGGATTGTGTTCTCCACCGGCAGCGATGCCTGTCGCCGGATAACCTCGGCCTCGGCCATTTCCGCGCCATCGCCGCCGACGAGAACGGCGCGTTTCGGGCGCTCGTCAACAGTCTCAGCCTCGGCGCGGTCACGGTACTGCTCACCGGCCTGATCGCGCAGCGACATTCCTATACCGTGATGCGCACGCGCTTTCGTGGCAAGGGCTTTCTCGATGCGCTGACCGTCGTTCCCGACGCCCTTCCTGGCATCATCGTGGCGTGGAACCAGCCGTGGCTGCCGGTCCGACCTACGGCACGCCGCTGAGCCTGCTGATGGCCTATTGCTGCATCCTGCTGCCCTACACCGTAGCGCTACGCCAATGCCGCGTTCAGTCAGGTGGGCGACAACCTGGAGGCGGCCGTGGGTATTCGGCGCTTCGCCGCTGACGGCCTTCCGGCGCATCCCGCTGCCGCTGGTGCTGCCGAGCCTGATTACCGCAATGCTGCTCGTCTTCGCCATCGCGGCCGTGAACTCGTTGCGTCGATCCTGCTCGCGCCGGTGGGCATGGCGATGATCTCGACCTTTATCTGGCGGCAGCTCGATCAGGAAGCAGTGGGGCTCGGCATGGCGGTTGGTGCGCTGGGGCCTCACTTCGTTGGTGGTCATGGCGTCCGGATCGCGGACAGCGGCAGCATGATCGCTCATTGTCCCGCCAGCAATCTCAAGCTCGGCAGCGGCATCGCGCCTGTGCGCGAGATGCTGGCTCGACGTCTCTGCGTCGGGCCGTACGGCGTCCGACATTGCTGCCTTCCTCGCAGGGCATGGTGTAGGCATTGGCGTCGAGGCACCGTTTCGCATGCGGGCCGTGACCCATCTCGGCATCACCCGCCAGGACATCGACGCGACCATCGACCTTTTCGGGAGGCTTGATCTGGAATGACCAAAGCTTTGAAAGCGAACGCTTTCGCTATCGCACCCAGCATTGCCCTGGCTGACGAAATGCTGCAGAAGCTCGCGGTGCCAAGCAAACTGGAGATTTAACCCCTTGGGCGACCTGAAGAACTGGCTTTTCCTCTCCCGTCGGAGAGGCTTCTCTGCCTTCCAGTTCTCGCGCTTCCATGACCAGAGCGTGGTTGATCTGGCTCCACAACCGCATTGCCCGCCATTCGTGAAAGTAGCGCTGAACGGTCGAACAGGGTGGCAAGTCCTTTGGCAACATCCGCCACTGGCAATCCGTCGAAGCGATATAGAGGGGGCGTTCACCACCTCCCGGAGATCGGTCGTCCGCGGCCTGCCCAGTCGCCGAGGCGCAGGCAGAAGCGGATCAACGATCGCCCATTCCCGATCCGTCAGATCGCTTGCGTAACGCGTTGTCCGGCGTACATACCCGCGCCGGGTTCAATTCGGGCCATCGTGAACTCCATCGAAGCTTTGCAAACCCGAAGGAATCACAAGCCATTGAATTCTTTCCGAGACGGCCTCTTAGGGTGACTTTCCGGAAAGTGTGGAACTACCGGCAGGCCACGTGGAAAGCGCTTGCTCGGCAATAGCCTCCAGCATGTCGCGGCTAAAGCCGGCTTTGGCCTGCACCGCCATGCCGTGAAGGACAGCCATCACGAACGCCGCAAGGACGTCAGGTTTGGCCGTCTCCGGTAAGTCGCCCTCGGCCTTTGCCCGTTCGAAGCGTTCGCGAAGCTGCGTCTCACCAGCCGCGCGAGCATCTATCAACGCTTGTCGCACAGGTTCCGCCTCATCCGATCCCGCCAGGGCCCCATTGATACCGAGACACCCCGTATGGTCGGGATAACGCGTACTGAGGTCGGCTGCACTGTACAGGATATGCGCAGCAACATCCCGCGCTGTCGGGAGCTGGAGCCCCTCCGGAATGTAGTCCAAATATCGCTCGTAATAGCGAGCCAGGGCTTGGCGGAAGAGCGCTTCCTTATTGCCAAATGCAGAATAGAGGGCGGGCCTCTCTACGCCGGTAGCCTCGGTCAGGTCGGCGTAGGAAGCACCTTCGTAGCCCTTGCGCCAGAAGACGCATAGCGCGGCGTCGAGCGCTTTCTCCACGTCAAATTCGCGATGGCGTCCCATCAGCTCAACTCAGCCTTTTTCATAATGGTCATTATTAAACCACTTGACAGCCCCTGTCTACATTTCATACCAATCGTTATAGTAATGGTCGTTACGTAAACACAGCGCTATCGCTCGCTAAGGTCAGGCGGCGCTTGATCGTGTACGGAAAGGGTTCTCATGTCGAACATGTTGAAGGGCAAGGTTACTCTGATAACCGGGGGGTCTCGGGGCCTCGGAGCTGCGACCGCCTCGGCGCTGGCCGCCCAGGGGGCTGACGTTGCGATCAGCTATGTCGCGTCAGCGGAAAAAGCGGAGGGGGTCGTTCAGGAGCTGAAAAAGACAGGCGTGCGCGCCATCGCGATCAAGAGCGACCAGGCCGACCTGTCGTCCGCCAAATCCTTGATCGACGCCGTCGTCTCACACTTCGGCAGGCTCGACATCCTCGTGAACAATGCGGCCATCGCGGTTCAGGGCAAGAGGGTCGACGATCCCGAACTCAATGCCGATGAACTCGACCGGCAGTGGCAGATCAATGTGCTCGGTGCTGTTGCAACAACGCGAGCCGCAGCACGGAAACTCTCGGACGGTGGACGTATCATTTTCATAGGTTCAGCACTTGGCAGCCGTGTCGCATTCCCTGGCGCGGCGGACTACGCGGGCACCAAGGCGGCAATCGTCGGGTATGCGAAAGGTGTCGGGCGTGATCTTGGCCCGCGCAACATCACCGTAAACGTCGTGCAGCCAGGCATCATGCCCACGGACATGGCGGCAGCCGCTGCCCACAACTTGCCGGAAACGATAATGGATCTGCACGCAATCCGCCGGATCGCGACCTTGGAGGAGGTGGCAGCGGCCGTATGCTTCCTCGCAGGTCCAAACGCCGACTATATCAGCGGTAGCGTCCTGGATGTGGCCGGCGGAATCCAAATCTGAGTGTCGCAGATCAGGCCGACGAAGGTCAAAGCTCTTACACGCGCAATTGAAGGAAAAGAGATGACCAAGAAATTTGGTGCAAAGTCGACCGCCGATGAGGTTCTTTCCAGCGCTGAGCTGAAGGGAAAGCGATTTCTCGTTACGGGTGCATCGTCGGGCATCGGGCTCGAAACCGCCCGCTCACTGGCCTCTCATGGCGCTAGCATCGTCGGCGCAGTCAGGGACCTCGCTGAAGCTGAGCCGGCCACTGCACCGGTCCGTGACGCCGCCTCGGAGGGAGGCGGCAGCCTGGAGCTGATCGCGCTCGATCTGGCATCCTTGCAGAGCGTTCGTGCCTGTGCGGATAGACTGCTGGCTGACGGCCGGCCGTTCGATTCCATCATCGCCAACGCCGGCGTTATGGCAACGCCGTTCGGTCGGACGGTCGATGGCTTCGAAGTCCAGTTCGCGGTCAACTATCTTGGTCATTTTGCCTTGATCAATCGGATCGAGCCGCTGCTCGCCGATAACGGGCGCCTGGTGGTGCTGTCGTCCCAGGCGCATCGCGTCGCCGATGTTGACCTCAACGATCCGAATTTCGAGCATCAGGCATACGGCCCTTGGGTCGCCTATGGCCGATCGAAGACGGCAACCTCTCTCTTCGCAGTGGAATTCGACCGGCGGCATCGCGATCGCGGCATCCGGGCTGCCTCGGTGATGCCCGGGAATAGCCTCACTGCTCTCCCCCGCCATCTCGCGCAGGAAGACTTGCAGGGCCTTTTCGAGACCGTTGGCAAAGCGCGCGCCGAAGCGAGGCTTCCGCCAGCAGAGCTGAAAGAGATCCCGCAGGCGGCGGCAACATCAGTCTGGGCCGCAGTCGTGGCTGACAAAGACGAGATCGGCGGGCACTATCTCGAAGATTGTGCGGTCGCGCCGATCGATGACACGCCCAACCCGTTTGCCGACGGCGTAAGGTCATATGCGCTCGACGCTGACAAAGCCAGGCGGCTTTGGGCAAAAAGCGAGGAATGGATAAGCGCTGCCTCGTGAAGGTCACCGGTCAGGGCGTCGCGTCGGCAACGCCGGTCTGCGGGCCGGGTGCCCATGATCCGATCCGGCAAATCGGGCGATCCGCGCGTCATTGCGCCGGTACTTCGCTCCCCGTGGCGGAGACGACCGTCCCCTGCTTGCGCTCCTTGCCGAAGAACAGGGCATAGCCGGCCGGCAGCACGAGGATCGTCAACACGGTGGCAACCAGGATGCCGCCCATCATCGCATAGGCCAGCGGCCCCCAGAACACGCCGCGGGAAATGGGGATGAGCGCCAGAACGGCGGTCATCGCCGTCAGCATGATGGGACGGAAGCGCCGCACGGCCGCGCCGACGATGGCCTCCGAGCGTTCCATGCCTGCCGCGATGTCCTGATCGATCTGGTCGACCAGAATGATGGAATTGCGCATGATGATGCCGAGCAGCGCGATGACGCCGAGGATGGCGACGAAGCCGAAAGGCGCGCCGCTGATGAGAAGCGCGGCCGCCGCGCCGATAATGCCGAGCGGTCCGGTCACAAGCACCAGCATCGCCTTGCCGAAGTGCTGGAGCTGGATCATCAGCAGCACGATGATGACCGCCATCATGACAGGCGCCTTGGCGGCGATGGAGGCCTGGCTTTCGGCGGAGTCCTCGGCGCCGCCCTGTATTTCCACCCGGTAGCCGGGTGTCAGCCCGGCGCGCAGGTCCTGCATGTCGGCATACATCTTCAGGACGACATCGTTGGGCTGCACGTCATCGGGCAGGGTCGCGCGCACGGTGATGGTCGGCAGGCGGTCGCGGCGCCATTCGATCCCCTGCTCCATCACCGGCACCACCTTCGCCACCTGTGACAGCGGCACGAAGCCCCCGAAATCCGTCGGGATGTAGATCGACTCCACGGCCGACAGCAGACGCCGGCTGCCCTCCGGCTCACGCGCGACCACGGAAACGGTCTCCTCGCCATCGCGGAAAGCGCCGAGCGGCACACCGGACATCCCCGCCTGCAGCATCTGGCGGATGCGTTGCGAGGTGACGCCGAGCGCGCGGGCGCGGTCCTGATCCACAACCAGCCTCATCGAGGTCACGGGCTCCAGCCAGTCATCGTGAACCGATGCCAGTTGCGGATTCGCCATGAAGCGTGCCTTGACCTGATCGGCAATGCGCCGGACTTCGTCGCGATCCGGCCCGGTGACGCGCATCTGGACCGGCCAGCCGGTCGGAGGACCGAGGAAGAGGCGGTCGACCTTGCCGCGAATATCCGGAAAATCCTCGGCCAGAAGCTGGCGCAGCTTGGCGATCAGGCGCTCGCGGGCGGGCTCGTCCCTGGCCATGATGAGAAGCTGCGCGAAATTCGGGTTGCGAAGCTGCTGGTCGAGCGGCAGGAAGAAGCGCGGGGCGCCCTCGCCGATATAGGTGGCGATGAAGCGCTTGTCGTCATCATCCATGATGCGGGCTTCGAGCGCCTTCGCCTGCCTTTCGACCTCGAGAATGCTCGTGCCTTCCGGCAACCACAGGTCGACGAGGATTTCCGGCCGCGAGGATTGCGGGAAGAAGTTCTTCGGAATGAACTGGAAGGACCACAGGCTCACCGCGAAGGTGGCGAGCGTGAGCGCAAGCACGACGAGACGGTGATGCACGGCCCAGCCCACCGTAGCCCGCAGGCGGCGATAAAAGCGCGTGTCGAAGACATCGTGGTGATTGCCGGCGTGATGGCGCTGCCTGAGGAGCATATAGCCGAGCCAGGGCGTGAAATAGACCGCCACGAACCACGATATCACCAGCGCGATGCCGACGACATAGAACAGCGAGCGCACGTACTCTCCCGCCGTGGACGCGGCGAAGCCGACCGGGATGAAACCGGCGGTTGTGATCAGCGTGCCGGTGAGCATCGGGAATGCCGTCGAGGCATAGGCGAAGCTTGCCGCCTCCAGCTTGACGAGCCCCTCTTCCAGTTTCCTCTCCATCAGCTCCACGACGATCATCGCGTCATCCACCAGGAGACCGAGCGCGATGATGAGCGCGCCGAGCGAGATGCGCTGAAGCTCTATGCCGAGCTCGTACATGATGGCGAAAGTGGCCGCCAGCGTCAGCGGAATGGCGATGGCGATGACCAGCCCGGCGCGCCAGCCGATGGACAGGAAGGACACGACCAGCACGATGGCAAGCGCCTCGCCCAGCGCCTTCATGAACTCACTGACGGCCTCCGTCACCACCTCGGGCTGATTGGAGATCTGGTCGATATGCGCGCCATAGGGCAGTACCGCCTCGAAACGCCGGTATGTTTCCTCCACCGCCCGGCCGACATCCGTGACCTTGTAGCCGCTGGCCATCACCACGCCGACCTGCACGCTGTCCGCGCCGTTGAAGCGGAATTTTCGCGAGAACGGATCCTCCAGCCCGAGCGAGACGGTGGCGATGTCGCCGAGCCGGGTAACCTGGCCGCCGGTGCGCAGGCGCAGATCGCGTATGTCCTCCAGCCTGCTGACGTTTCCTTCAACTGCAATGCGCACCGATCGCGTGTCCGTCTCGACGAAACCCGCCGAATCCACCGCATTCTGCCCCGCAAGCGCGTTTCTCAGATCGTTGAGTGTCAATCCCCGCTCCGCCATCGCCGTGGAGGAGATGTCGATATAGATCCTCTCCGGCTGATCGCCGATGATGACGGCTTTCTCGACGCCCGGTGTCGACAGCAGCATGTCGCGGGCCTGAATGGCGAGTTTCTTCAGCTCGGGAAAGGTGAACCCCTCGCCGCTGAAGGAATGCAGGGTGATGAAGGTGTCCCCGAATTCATCGTTGAAATAGGGTCCGATCAGGCCCTCGGGCAGCTCGCCGGCGATGTCGTTCACCTTCTTGCGTACCTCATAGAAGCTGTCGGCAACCTGTTCGGCGTTGGTGTCGCCCTTGATCTGCAAGGTGATGATGGCGCTGCCGGCGCGCGTGTAGGAGCGAATGAAATCCAGATGGGGGGTTTCCTGCAGCTTGCGCTCGATGCGGTTCACCACCTGGTCTTCCATCTCCTGAATGGAGGCGCCGGGCCATGCGGCCTGAACCACCATGACCCGGAAGGTGAAATCCGGATCCTCCTTCTGACCCATGCGCATCAGCCCGAAGACGCCGGCCAGCAGAATGAAGACGAACAGGAAACGCGCCATACTCGCGTGCCTGATGGCCCAGCGCGAGAGATTGAAGGGCTGCTTTTCGTCGGTCGAAGTCGTCATGGGCGAAGTCGTCATCGGCATTGTCCGTTTCCGGTTGCTGCGTCCGGGCGCAGGCACCTGTCAGCAGCCGGGCAAGGGCGGTCCCATGGGCGGTCCCACGGGCGGTCCCGCAATCGGTCCGTCCCCGGCAGAAGAGAGAGCGGCGCCGTTTAGCGCAGAACCACGCCGGTCTCGGTCGCGGCGGACTGGTGCGTCCCCGCATCGGCGGGCAGCTTCACCTGCAAGTTCTCGGTCATGAACTGTGTTCCGGCCGTCACGACGATGTCGCCCGCAGTCAGCCCGCCGGCGATGCGCACGCCGTCAGCCGTGAAATCCGCGACGTCGACGGGACGCGCATGCACGGTCCTTGCCGCCCTGTCGACGGCCCAGACGACGGGAGCGCCGTCCTTCGTCGACAAGGCGCTGAGCGGAACGGATACGAGGGGGCTGGCGGCCTCGGCGGCCGTTCTGACGGTGGCCGTCATGCCGAGCAGAATGCGGGAATCATTGGGCACGCTGACGCGCACGGCAAAGGTGCGCGATTGGGGATCGGCGCTTCCGGCGACCTCCCGAACCCTGCCGTCGAGATTCAGCATGGCGTCGGACCAGAAACCGACTTTCACGGCCTTGCCCGGCGAGAAATGGGCGATGTCCACTTCGGGAACCGCAATCTGTACTTCCTTTTCGCCGTCGAGCGCCACGGTCACGACAGGCGTACCGGAACCGACGACCTGCCCGACATCGGCGTTGATGGCCGTCACGATGCCGTTCCCGACCGCCTTGAGTTCGGTGTAATTCACCTGGTTCTCCGCCTGGGCGAGCGCGGACTGCGCGGAATCGCGCATCGCCACGGCCTGCTGATAGGCGAGATCGGCCTGTTCGAACTGCGACTTGGCGACGACGTTGCGGGCCAGAAGCTGCTCCGCGCGGTTGCGGCTGATGGCCGCCGTCTCGACCTGCCGCTTGGCCGCCTCGAGGCTCGCAGCCGCGCTTTTCAGCGACAGCTCATAGTCCACGGCATCGAGCTGCGCCAGGACATCCCCTTCCTTGACGCTGTCGCCGATATCCACCAGCCGGCGGATGATCTTGCCGCCGACGCGAAAGCCGAGGTTCATCTCGGTGCGTGCCTTCAGCGAGCCGGAATAATGCAATTCGCGTCCATTATGCGCACCGGCGATCTCGATGACCTTGACCGGCCGCACGACCTGGGGCGCCTCGGCCTTTTCCTCGGAGCAACCCGTCAGCAGCAGCACCGAGAGCACGGCCAGGGACAGGCCGATGCGAACCTGCTTTCCGGAAATGATGGCCTCGATCGCGGACATCCGCCTACTCCACGTTAAGAAATCCCTTGCCGAACGGGGCCGTGACGACCCCGCCTATCCCTTCAATGCCTTCAAGGCAAATTCGATGATTTGTTCCGCCGTCGCCCGGTTTTCCTTGGCGCGGCATTGGGCGACCATCTGCGGGTGGCACAGGTTGACGGTCGCCGCGCCGAAGCAGCGCGCCGCGATGACGGCGTCCTGCTGCGCGAACTCACCTGCCTCTATGCCTTGATGAATGATGTCCGCGATAATCTCGTGCATGCGGTCGATATGCTGTTCGATCACATGCCAATCCCGCTCGATGGCGACGATAACCATCTCGTGGACCTTCTCTTCATCGATCATAGTCTCGAGCGTCATCTGGTATTGCGCCATCACGTGGCGGCGCAGCCTTTCGCCGGCGCTGAGCGGCAGACGGGAAATCGCCAGCGCCGCCTCATGGGAAGCCGCCAGCATCCGCCCGCAAATGGCTTGGTGGATATCGACCTTGGAATCGAAGAACCGATAGATGTTGGCCGGCGACATGCCGAGATCGCGGGCGATATCAGCGACGTTGGTCTTGCTGTAACCGTAATGGCGGAAAAGGCGCTCCGCGCTGTCGAGTATCCTCGACACGTTTTCCTGCCGGCTACTGTCCGTCCCGGTTGCGGGAGTGTCATCCATGGCCCAGAGCATCCATATTCACGACTGACGAATTTATAATTTCGTCAGTCATACATCGTCAAGGCTGCCATGTCAAACATCCACACGCCGAAAACTGGTCGAGGCGATCCCGGCGTCCGCGCATTGCTGCCTTTCGTTGAAACGCAGCAATGCTGTAATTTTTTGATTTAACGCGTTTTCTTCACGCAAACCGGCGCTCACTTTGCTTGAAAACGCTCTATCTCCTTGTTTCAACGTCATTCCGGCCGCAAAAGCGGTTCTCGCTTTTGCGGCCGGATTTGCTTCAGGTCGAGGCAGGTCCGCCCCGTTACTCCGCGGCTTGCGGGACCGGCGCCTCGACGTCATGCCTGGCGAGCGCGCGGTTGCCCGCCAGCCTGCGCATCAGCACGTAGAAGACCGGCGTCAGGAAGATGCCGAAGGCGGTGACGCCGATCATCCCGGCGAAAACCGCGATGCCCATGGCCTGACGCATCTCGGCGCCGGCGCCGGTGGAGACGACCAGCGGCACCACGCCCATCACGAAGGCGAGCGAGGTCATCAGGATCGGCCGCAGGCGCAGCCGGCTCGCCTCGACCGCGGCCTCGACCGGCGTCCTGCCTTCGAATTCGAGCTCGCGCGCGAATTCGACGATCAGGATGGCGTTCTTGGCCGACAGGCCGACCAGTACGACGAGGCCGATCTGGGTGAAGACGTTATTGTCTCCCCCTGTGAGCCAAACCCCGGTCAGCGCCGCGAGCAGGCCCATCGGGATGATGAGCAGGATCGCGATGGGCAAGGTCAGGCTCTCGTACTGTGCCGCCAGCACTAGGAAGACGAGAAGGATCGCCACGGGGAAGACGATCACCGCCGAATTGCCCGCCAGGATCTCCTGATAGGTCAACTCGGTCCACTCGAAGGCGAAGCCTTGCGGCAAGGTCTCCGCGGCGATGCGCTCCACCGCTTCCTGCGCCTGGCCGGAGGAGAAGCCAGGAGCCGCCCCGGCATTGATGTCGGCCGAGAGGAAGCCGTTGTAGCGCATCGCACGCTCGGGCCCCGAATCGGAGCGGACGTCCAGCACCGCGTTTAGCGGGATCATCTCGCCCGTGTTCGAGCGCACCTTCAGCTGGCCGATATGTTCAGGCAGGGCGCGGAAGGGCGCATCGGCCTGGACGCGCACGGTGTAGGTGCGGCCGAACCTGTTGAAGTCGTTGACATAGGTCGAGCCGAGATAGGTCTGCAACGTGTCGAACACCTCGTTCACCGGCACGCCGAGCTGACGGGCCTTGGTGCGGTCGATGTCGGCATAAAGCTGCGGGACGTTGACCTGGAAGCTCGAGAACATGCCCGCGATCTCCGGCGCCTCCGCGGCTCTCGCCATGAAGGCCTTGGTTGCCTCGTCGAGGGCGGCATAGCCGAGGCCGACGCGATCCTCGATCTGAAGCTTGAAGCCGCCGATGGTGCCGAGCCCCTGCACGGGCGGCGGCGGGAACATTGCGATGAAGGCCTCCTTGATGCCGGCGAACTCACTGTTGAGCTGCATGGCGATGGCGTCGCCGCTCAGGGAGGGGTCCTTGCGCTCGGCGAAGGGCTTCAGCCCCACGAAGACAACGCCGGCATTCGACGAGTTGGTGAAACCGTTGATCGAGAGGCCTGGAAAGGAGATCGCATTCTCGACGCCCGGATGCTTGAGAGCGATCTCGTCCATGCGGCGGATCACGTCCTCTGTGCGGTCGAGTGTAGCGGCATCCGGCAATTGCGCGAAGCCGACGAGATACTGCTTGTCCTGACCCGGCACGAAGCCGCTCGGCACCGCCCTGAACAGCACGCCCGTCAGGACGAGCAGCAGGACATAGACGCCCAGCATGATCGCGCGACGCGAGATCACCCGGCGCACGCCGCCGCCATAGGCCTCCGAGGAGCGCCGGAAGAAGCGGTTGAAGGCGCGGAAGAACCAGCCGAGCACCCGGTCCATGACGCGCGTCAGCCCATCCTTCGGGGCTTCGTGGCCCTTCAGCAGCAGCGCCGCCAGCGCTGGCGAGAGCGTCAGCGAGTTGATCGCCGAGATCACCGTCGAGATCGCGATGGTGAGCGCGAACTGGCGGTAGAACTGGCCGGTGAGCCCAGAGATGAAGGCGAGCGGCACGAAGACCGCGACGAGCACCAGCGCGATCGCGATGATCGGGCCGGAGACCTCCCGCATCGCCTTGTAGGTCGCTTCGCGCGGGGGAAGGCCGTTCTCGATGTTGCGCTCGACGTTCTCGACCACGACGATCGCATCGTCGACGACGATGCCGATGGCCAGCACGAGGCCGAAGAGGCTGAGCGCGTTGATCGAGAAGCCCATCAGGTACATCACCCCGAAGGTGCCGACGATCGAGACCGGAACGGCGAGGAGCGGGATGATCGAAGCCCGCCAGGTCTGCAGGAAGACGATGACGACGAGCACGACCAGCGCCACCGCCTCCAGCAGAGTGTGGATGACGGCCTCGATCGAGGCGCGTACGAACTGGGTGGTGTCGTAGACGATGCTGTAGTCGACACCCTCCGGCATGTTCTGCTTGATTTCGGCCATCACCGTCTCGACCTGGTCGGCGATCGCGATGGCGTTGGAGCCGGGCGCCTGGAAGATGGGCACCGCGACGGCCGACTGGCCGTTCAGCAGCGAGCGCAGCGCGTATTCGGCCGCACCGAGCTCGATGCGGGCGACATCCTTGAGGCGCACGACCGCGCCGTCAGCGCCGGTCTTGACGATGATCTCGCCGAACTCCTCCTCCGACTCGAGGCGCCCCTGCGCATTGACGGAGAGCTGGAAATCGAGGCCGGGCGCGCTCGGCGACGCGCCGATCACGCCGGCGGCGGCCTGCACATTCTGGGCCCTGATTTCGCGCACGACGTCGCCCGGGGACAGGCCGTGCTCGGCAACCTTCTGCGGATCGAGCCAGACACGCAGCGAATAGTCGCCCGAGCCGAAGAGCTGGACCTGGCCGACGCCGTCGACGCGCGCCAGCCGGTCCCTGACGTTGAGCAACGCATAGTTGCGCAGATAGGTCATGTCGTAGCGGCCGTTCGGCGAGATGATGTGCACCACCATCGTCAGGTCGGGCGAGCTCTTGATCGTGGTGATGCCGAGCCGGCGCACCTCCTCGGGCAGGCGCGGCTCAGCCTGGCTGACGCGGTTCTGCACGAGCTGCTGGGCCTTGTCCGGATCGGTACCGAGCCGGAAGGTGACGTTCAGCGTCATCACGCCATCGGTCGTCGCCTGGCTCGACATGTAGAGCATGCCTTCGACGCCGTTGATCTGCTCCTCGATCGGCGTCGCCACGGTTTCCGCGATCACGCGCGGGCTGGCGCCGGGATACTGCGCGCGTACGACCACGGTCGGCGGCACGACCTCGGGGTATTCGGAGATCGGCAGGGCCCTGATCGATAGCAGCCCGGCCAGGAATATCAGCACGGAGAGGACCGCCGCAAAGATCGGCCGGTCGATGAAGAACTTGGAGAGGTTCATGGGGCGTCCCCTTTTCGAGCGACGTATGCTTGCCAGCTGCGGTCCCGCTTCGCGGCGTCCGCAGCTGGCCACGGATTCAGCATCGTGTGGTTCAGTGTCGTGTGGTTCAGCGTTGCGAGAGTTCGGTCGCGGGCTTCTTCAGCTCGCTCTTCTCGGCCATCGGCACCGGTTCCGGCGCGACTGTCGCACCGGGCCGGACATGCTGCAGCCCGTTGACGATGATGCGCTCACCGGGCTTCAGCCCGGCATTGACCACACGCAGCCCGTCATGGGCCGGGCCGAGCGAGACCTCGCGCCAGGCGGCCGTCGCGTCGTCGCCGACGACGAAGACGAACTTCTTGTTCTGGTCGGTGCCGACCGCGCGCTCGTTGATGACGAGCTGCGGCTCGGCCCTGGCCTGCCCGAGCTGCACCCGGACGAACTGGCCGGGCATCAGCCGCCCGTCGGGATTGTCGAGAAGGGCGCGCACCCGCACCGTGCCGCTGGCGCCATCGATGCCGTTGTCGACGAAATGCAAACGGCCGCTGAACTGCGCCGCCTCGGTCGTCGCCGTGGTGAGCCTCACCGGAATCTGCTCCAGCGCACGCGAACCATCCGGCAGCGAGGCGAGCGCGTCGAGCACGCTGCGCTCGTCGGCATTGAAAGCCGCATAGATCGGATCGACCGACAACAGGCTGGTCAGCACCTGGTCGCCGGCGGCGATGAGATTGCCGACGGTGACGTCCAGCCGGCCGATGCGGCCGCTGATCGGGGCGCGGATCTGCGTGTAGTCGAGGTTGAGCTGCGCCGTGCGGCGGGCCGCCTCGGCGGCGCGGAGATTGGCCTCGGCCTCGCGCAGGCCATGCACGCGGGTGTCGAGGTCACGCTGCGAGAGGTTGCGGGTGGCGAAGAGCTTCTGGCCGCGTTCGTGCTCGCTCTCGGAGAGCGCGACGCGCGCCTGGGCGCTGAGCACCTGCGCTTCAGCGCGTTCGAGCTCGGCGAGATAGGGCGCCTGGTCGATGCTGACGAGCAGATCGCCCTGCTTCACCAGATTGCCCTCGCGGAAATGCACAGCCTCGACGACGCCTGAAACACGCGAGCGCAGCTCGACGCGTTCGAGCGCCTCCAGCCGGCCGGAAAACTCGGCCCAGGGCACGATCTCACGCGCCTCGACCGTGGCGACGGAGACCGGCACGGCGGGAGCAGGAGCGGCGGGGGTGTCCCCCTGTGCGAGGTTGCCGGGGAGGGCAAAGGCGGCGATGGCGGTCAGTGCGACAGCGACGGTGAGGGCAGCCACAAGGCCGCGACGGTTCGTTCCCTGAATCATGGGGGGCGGTCCTTCTTCGAGAATGACATGGGATAGTCGGAAAGGGAGACCGTTAGGACGGCGCGGTCCGCTCATAGAAGGCGGCGATCTCGCCGCAGGTCTTGCAGAGACATGAACCCTTCTCCGGCACGTCCGCATAGGCCTGCGGCCAGCGCGTCGGCGCAGCGAGCTCGACATGGCGGACGGCGACACCCGCGCGGGCGAGCCGGGCAGCATATTGCGCCGCCTCGTCGCGCATCGGGTCGTCCTGCGCACTGATCAGCAGCGCCGGCGGCAAACCGGCGAGACGCGTCGCCTGCAATGGCGCGGCGTAGGGATGAGCGGCGCGCTCGGGCGTGCCGAGATAATCGGCCCAGCCGTCGGCCCAGCAGCAGCCGACCGGGCCGGCCTGAGCGCCGCGCAAGGAAGCGGTGCCGAGGCAGGCGTCGAGCATCGGCGAAAGCAGGATCTGGCCGGCGAGCGCCGGGCCGCCACGGTCTCGCGTCATCATGGCGAGCGCGGCGGCGAGATTGCCGCCGGCCTCTTCGCCGGCGACGTAGATCGGCGCACCGCGCGTCGCCCAGCGGCTCCGTCCACTGGCGAGGGCCTCGAGCGCTCCATAGATGAGTTCGAGCGTCTCGGGGAAACGATGGGCCGGTGCGAGCGGATAGGAGAGCGAGAACACGACCGCGCCGGCCTCGGTCAGCGCCGCTGCGACGGCTTGCCCTTCCGCCGGCGAGCCGCTGTTGAAGTGGCCGCCATGCAGATGCAGCACGAGGCCGGCGTTCTCCGGCACCTCGGCGGGAACATAGAGGCGCCCGGAGAAGCTTTCTCCACGGACGCTCAGGCTCTCTTCCCGCCAGAAGACGGAGAGAACCGGCTGAAGCTTCTGCGTGGCGATCGGGGGCATGGCACACCTCGTTGTTGCGTTGCAGCGCAAACTAGGGAATCGACGTTTCGGAATAAATAGGCTATTCGCTTATTCATTGTTCACCCAGAGAAACAATCTGAGGTTCACATGGACCAGTTGGCAGCGATGCGAGCCTTCGTACGGGTGGTCGAGGCGGGAACGTTCACCCGCGCGGCCGATCTCCTCGACACGCCGAAGCCGACCGTCACCAAGCTGATCCAGCAGCTTGAAGGACATTTGCGCACCAAGCTGCTGAATCGCACCACGCGGCGCGTGACGGTGACCATGGACGGCGCGGCCTATTACGAGCGGGCGCTACGTCTCCTGTCGGAGCTCGACGAACTTGACGCCAGCCTGACGCTGGCGCAGGCGCGACCGAGCGGCCGGCTCAGGGTCGACTGCAGTTCGGCGCTGGCGACATCGATCATCATCCCGGCGCTGCACGAGTTCAACGGGCGCTACCCCGACATCCAGCTCGATCTCGGCCTGAGCGATCGCGCGGCCGACCTGATCGGCGACAATCTTGATTGCGCGGTGCGGGCCGGGGAGATCACCGACCAGAGCCTGATCGCCCGGCGGATCGGCGAGATACAGCTCATCACCTGCGCCACGCCCGACTACCTTGCCCGCTTCGGCACGCCGCGCCATCCGCACGACATCGAGGACGGCCACCAGATCGTCGCCTATCGGCCGGCGCTCGGCGGCAGGGTCCTGCCGCTGGTCTATCAGAACCACAGCGAAACGATCGAGGTCACCGGGCGCTACACCATCGCGCTCAATGACGGCATGGGCTATCTGGCTGCCGGCCTCGCCAGCCACGGCATCATGCAACTGCCGACCTTCATGGCCCGCGAGCCGATCGCCGATGGGCGCCTCGTCCCGTTACTACTGAATTGGTACACGGCCCCGAAGCCACTGTACATCATCTATCCGCCGAACCGGCACCTCAGCAACAAAGTGCGCGTTTTTGTCGATTGGCTGGCAGAACTTTTGCCAAAGATGAGTTCGTTCTCAGCCGAGGCGCCGGATCTCCGATCTGTCCATGGTCACTAGCAGCCTCTGGGGTCGAGACTCAACGCAACCAGATACGACAAGCTCGAGAGGAACGATCTCGCATCTCTGCGCCTCGCTGCGCTTGTCTCATGCTGGCTGCGTTGAGTCTCGACCCTGATGCATGATCGGCTTTACGGCATCTTTTCGGATTTCGCAAAGATTGGCATATTCATAGCCAGATATTAGGAACACGGGCCGGCAACCAGCTGCCTGGCGGGAAAATCTGACGTCTGAACAAATAGATAGAGCGGATAACTTTGCTCCGTTCAGAACGCCCCTCCAGCGGTGGAAAGGGAGAAGCATTGTGGAATGGGTGCAGGCGTTCAGGTCGTTCGTCAATGCTGTACAGCAGGGCAGCCTTTCTGGCGCGAGCCGGCTGCTCGGCTGCTCGCCGGCGTCCGTGTCGCGCCATATCACCTCGCTGGAGGACCAGCTGGGCACACAGCTTCTCAAACGCTCGAGCCGCAACCTTGCGCTCACGGAGGCGGGCGAACTCTACTACAGCCAGGTCGAGCAGATCCTGCAGCAGCTTTCGGACGCCAATCGCGCCATCAGCGAGTTCCATACCAAGCCCCAGGGAATACTGAAGGTGCACGCCCGCATGCTGGTGGGGCAATTGATGATCCTGCCTCATCTGCCGAAGTTCCTTCAGCAATACCCGGATATAACCCTCGACCTGATGCTCTCCAATAACATCGCTCCGGTGATGGAACAGGGGACGGACCTCGACATCCGCATCGGGCGGCTGGAAGATTCCTCCCTCATCGCGCGCAAGCTCGTCTCAAGCGAGCGGATCGCCTGCGCCACGCCGGATTATCTGGCGAGGCATCCACCGATCAAGATGCCATCCGATCTCAGGAACCATAATTGTCTCGCTTACCGCATCAACCTCGGAACCCCCGTCTGGCGTTTTCTCGACACCGACCGGCGCATTGAGGAAGTGCCCATCAAGGGCGCCCTCCAGACGGATTCCGGGTTTGCGCTTCTGGAAATGGCACGTGCCGGGGTCGGCATCGCGCTCATGCCCGACTGGTCGGTTTACAAGGATCTCGAAACCGGCAGGCTGGTGCGGCTGCTCCCGGAATATCGCGTAAGCCACCTTGAATTCGAGAACGGCGTCTATGCCGTCTTCCCGAAATCGCGCCGCACCTCGGTGAAGCTCAGAATGTTCGTCGATTTCCTCGCCGAGGTGTTCCGCCGCGAGCTGGGTGACGCCGTGCCCTCCAAACCACCGGCTGTCGCGGCCCAGAAGTGATGATCGGTCTCACTTTGCATTTTATCGAGTGTATGCGGCGGTATCGGCAACATCTTTACGAAATCTGCAACAAAGGTTTGCATGACCCAAGGTTTTCACCCCGCTTTTCATTCGATAGTTTGATAGCGGCAGAAACGCCCAAAAAGGGAATGGCAACTTCAAGGGAGGAGAGGCGCCGTGTTTCCACCCAACCTGATGACATTGTCGATCGATACCGGTTGCGCCCGTCGCGGGGCTCGCGGCGCCGGTGTCCATCCGTAATCTGCCCGCGCCTTCCAGCCTGAGCGTCGGCTTCGGTCGTATCGAGGCGCGTATCGCCGTCTGGATGGCGGCGCCCGCCAATCAGGTCACGGCAGTGAGCAGGCCGGACGGCGCGGGCAAGACCGGCCTTTTCAACGCGATTTCGGGTGGCGAACAGCGAACGCCGGCGACCGGTCGCCCGCTCTTCGCCCATCCGCACTTGCCGATGGTTGACGAGACTTCGCTCGGCCTTGCCCGCGGGCTGGCTGCGGAAGTCTGCGACATTCTCGCCCGTGTCGAAGCCGGGCGGAATTGCTCCATGCCGTAGTAGAGCGGGATGTATCGCTCGCGCTGCACCATGCCAGCTACGGTGAAAGCGGCAGGCTCGTTCAGGAGGGGCGCAGCGACCCCGCTGGACCGCGAAAGCCTTTCCGGGCGTTTCCTGGCAGCGCTTCGGCGCATGCCCACTGATAAGGACATAGACCGATGGAATTGCAGACCTGTCGCCTCGAAGTCACGGATTTCATTGCAACTATGACGCTGGATCGCGCGCCGGTGAATGCCCAGAACCGCCGGATGCGGGACGAGTTTATCTGGCTGATGGACAGCCTGAGCGATCGTGACGATGTACGCGTGGTGGTGGTGACGGGGGCCGGCAAGGTTTTTTCCGCGGGCGCCGACATCAAGGAGCGCCGCGACCTCGTGCAGCAGCCGGGTGACTACATCAGCCACAATCGCGTGACGCGCGAGTTCTTCTACGCCGCCGCCGACTGCATGAAGCCGGTAATCTGCGCCCTCAACGGGCCGGCGATCGGCGCCGGTTTCGCCCTCGCGCTCTATTGCGACATCATTATTGCAGCCGACGACGCCTGGGCGAAGATGCCGGAGATCGACGTCGGACTCGCCGGCGGCGGCAAGTTGATGACGGAGCATCTCGGCCGCTCCTGGGCGCGACTCATCTATTTCACCGGGCGGCAGGTCCCGGCGGCCGAGCTCTACCGGCTCGGCGTCATTTCCGGCTGCGTACCACGTGAAAAGCTGACGGATGAGGCCCTACAGATCGCCCGCGAAATCGCGGCGAAGAGCCCGATGACCGTCAAGCTCATCAAGCGCGGTTTCGGCACTGTCGAGAACATGCCCCCGCGCGACGCCTATCGTTACGAGCAGACGATAACCCACGACCTCGCCTCGACCGCCGACACCCGGGAGGCGCAGGCGGCCTTCCTCGACAAGCGGAAGATTGATGCGGAAGGTTGATCATGGCGGCCAGCCCTGCCTCGAGGAGCTTTCAGACGTGTCATTGCATTGTGCCATTCTCGACGATTACCAGCAGATCGCTCTCTCCAGCGCGGATTGGAGTGCGCTCGACGGGAAGGTGGCGATCGACGTCTTCTCTACCCATACCGGAACGGGTGAGGCTGCCGTGTCGCGGCTCAGGGATTATGACATCGTGATCGCCATGCGTGAGCGCACCGTGTTCGACGCGTCGCTTCTGGAGCAACTCCCGAAGCTGAAGCTCCTGGTGACGACGGGCATGGCCAATGGCTCCATCGACATGCGGGCAGCGGCGAGGCTGGGCATCAGCGTCGCTGGCACGGGCGGTCTGGTGGGGCCTGCGGCCGAGCTCGCCTGGGGGCTTCTTCTTGCGCTGATGCGCCACCTCCCGGACGAAGTGGCGAACTTTCGCGCCGGCGGCGAACGGTGGCAGCTCACGGTCGGCCGCGAGCTCGACGGGAAGACGCTGGGGATCGCGGGTCTCGGCAAGCTCGGGCGACGGGTTGCCGGCTATGGCAAGGCCTTTGGCATGAATGTGGTGGCCTGGTCCAGATCCAATACCGCAGAGAAGAGCGCCGAACTCGGTATCGGCTTGTCACCGTCCCTGGACGATCTGTTGGGCGCCTGCGACATCGTGAGCCTGCATCTACCGCTGACGCAACAGACCACGGGTCTGATCGGCAGACGCGAGATCGGGCTGATGAAGGACGGTGCGGTGCTCCTCAATACATCGCGCGGCCCCCTGGTGGATGAGGGAGCGCTGATCGAGGCGCTCCAAAGCGGCAAGCTTTCGGCGGCCGGCCTCGATGTCTTCGACAGGGAGCCCCTGCCGGCGGACCATGCGTTTCGCCGTCTGCCGAACGTCGTTGCCACGCCGCATCTCGGCTACGTCACGGAGGAGACCTACCGCATCTATTTCCGTGACGCCATTGAGGACATCGCCGCCTGGCTGTCGGGAAACCCCGTGCGGATCATCAACGATCCCGTTGCCGCGAGCCTGCGGCGATAGCCCGGCCGGTCCAACGGAGGAGGATCGGCAATGAATGCTGCGGACAAGAAGACAACTGCGCCCGTGCGTTATGAGGTTCAGGACGGCGTTGCTTTCATTGTCATCGACAATCCACCGGTCAATGCCGGCTCGGCTGCGGTTCGCATCGGCCTCAGGGATGCCGTTCTACGGCTCGCGGCGGATGCCTCGGCAGGCGCGGGTGTGTTGATCGGCGCGGGGAAAACATTCATTGCCGGCTCCGACATCAAGGAGTTCGGCGCGCCGTTGCAGCAGCCGGAGCTGCCGGCGGTGATCGCCGAAATCGAGCAATGCCCCAAGCCCGTCGTCGCGGCGATCCATGGCGCGGCGCTCGGCGGAGGCTTCGAGCTGTCGCTTGGCTGCGATGCGCGCGTGGCGGTGCCCGAGGCGCTGGTCGGGCTTCCCGAGGTAACGCTCGGCATGATTCCGGGTGCGGGCGGAACGCAGCGCCTGCCGAGATTGACCGGCATCGTCAAGGCGATCGACCTCGTGGTGTCGGGGCGGCGTATCAAGGCGACCGAAGCGCTGACGATCGGAATCATCGACAGGCTGATCGATGCGGGCGACATGCGGAAGGAGGCCGCGGCATTCGCCCTCTCGCTGAAGGGCGCCAAGCGGCGTCTCGGCGCGCTATCCGTACCGGCGGAGGATCCCGCGGCAATCGCGGCCGCGGAAGCTGCGGCGCTCAGAAGCGGGAGGGGCCGCGAGGCCGTGCGCGAGGCGGTCGCTGCGGTGATCCGCGCCGGCACGACCCCATTCAACGAGGCGCTTGCCGAGGAACGGCGGGTTTTCCAGCTCTTGCGGACGCGGGAAGAGGCGGCGGCTCTGCGCTACAATTTCTTCGCGGAGCGGGCTGCCGCCCGCGTGGAGGGCAGCTCGACCCATCCACCGCGCGCAATCCACGATATCGGCGTCGTCGGCGCCGGGACCATGGGCGCGGGTATCGCCGCCGTCTTCGCGGCGGCGGGTTTCGCCGTGACGCTCGCTGACAGGGAGGTCGACATACTCGATCGGGCGGAAGGCCGGATCGCCCAGGCGATCGGTGATCTCGTCCGCTCCGGCAGGCTGGCGTCCGGCGAAGCCGCGACGGCGATGGGCCGCGTGGCCTATACCGCCGACATCGAGGCGCTCTCCGATGCCGACCTGATCATCGAGGCCGTGTTCGAGGATGTGGGGGCCAAGACCGCCGTCATGCAGACTCTCGGGAAACTTGCCCGGCCAGGGGCGGTCATTGCCTCCAATACATCCTATCTCGATCTCGACATGCTGGCCGCGGCGAGCGGGCGGGCGGGCGAGGTGATCGGTCTGCACTTCTTCGCACCGGTCCATCGCATGCGGCTGGTGGAGGTGGTGCGCGGCGCGAAGAGCCTGCCGGAAGTGGTCAATACCGGCCTTTGGGTGAGCAAGGCGATCGGCAAGCTGCCTGTCATTGCCGGAGTGGGCGAGGGGTTCATCGGCAACCGGATCTATGCGCGCTATCGCGCCCAGTGCGAGTTCATGCTGGAGGAAGGAGCGCTGCCCCAGGAAGTGGATGCTGCGATGGAAGCCTTCGGCTTCGCCATGGGCCCGTTTGCGGTTTCCGATCTTTCCAGCCTCGATATCGCCTGGGCGATGCGCAAGCGCAGGGCGCCGACCCGCGATCCACGCGAACGCTACGTGAGCATCGCCGACCGGCTCTGCGAGATGGGCAGGCTCGGGCGCAAGACCGGCCTGGGCTGGTACGACTACGCCGACACGGGGTCAGGGCGCGGCAAGGCCGATCCGGCGGTGACTGCGATCGTGAAGGAAGCGGCGGCGGCTCATGGCCTGTCGCGGAGCTTTTCCGAAAAGGACATCCAGCGGCGGGCGCTCGGTGCGATCGTCAACGAAGCGGCGCTGGTGCTTGAGGACGGCATCGCCCGTTCGGCGGCCGATATCGATCTCGTGCTCGTCAACGGTTACGGCTTCTCGAAATTCCGTGGCGGTCCGCTTTTCCTCGCCTCGCGCCTGCCGAAAAGCGAGGTCGATACAATGCTTGAGGAGGTGGCGGCCGCTTCCGGCTTCGGCTTCCGCCCCGGCAACGTCCACAAGATGCTCGAAGACGTCAAGTAGCTCAATGTGTTCAGGGGCGGGGCCGGCGGCCGGATTTTTCCAACACGGCTTCGACGAAACCTTCGATTGCTGCCACGTAACGCGCCGGATGTTCGAGAAACGGAGAATGCCCAGCCGGGCCCACGACCTCAAGTTCGGCGTGACGGATCGTCTCGTAGATCTCCAGCGACTTTTCAGGCGGCGTCAGGGGGTCCTCACGGCCGACGAGCACAAGGCAGGGCGGTTTCACCGCATGCAGCCACGCACGGGAATCCCACCCCCGGCAGGTGACGAGGTCAGTCGCAAAGATCTGCGGGTCGCGCGCCTCGACCATCCTGCGGGCCTCCGTCCGGGCCTCGGCCGAGGCCCGGGGTGAAACCTGGCCGTTCGCATAGTGGTCGACGCAGCTCGCCCAGTCGGTTCGCACCTTTTCGGTACGGGCCGGATCAGCGGTGAAAGTGGTGCCGGAACTGGCGATCACCGCCGCGAGACAACGGTTGGGATGCTTGTACGCATATAATTGCGTCGTGGCGCCGCCAAGGGAATGGCCAAGAATGACGATGCGTTCCGCCCCCAGTTGCCTTCGGAAGTCCTCGATGAAATCGACCGATGCCTCGACGCTTGTCAGGCAGGGGCCGGGGGTTTTGCCGTGCGCAGGCAAATCGATGGCAATCGGATGCACCGCGCGAAAGCGCCCGAGGATGGGGCGCCAGACATCCGCCGCTCCGCCCGAGCCGTGAACAAGCAGGAGCAACTCCTGGGTCTTTCCCGGCGTTTCCTGTTCCAAATAACGGGTCTTTCCGAGAAATTTCTCCACAATTCCCATGGCTGAGGCTCCTGACCAGAATCGTCGCCGTGCGTCGCCCGCCTTCCCGTGAAACGCTGCCGGCAGATATCGGAAGCAGGCGAGTTGACATCCTTTTCCAAAGCGTGCAGTCTCCTTTAATCCTAAAGTCCTATCAATTGTACTAAAGGCTTTTATGGGAATGCGCCAGCCGAAAATCCGCCAACAGAAGCAGGGGTTTCGGAGGGAGAGTTGTTCGCCGAGAACAGCACGAAAGCATCACGAGATCAGCTGATCCGTCTTGACGGCAGGAGGACCGTACGGAATGGAAGCCCAACATATTGCCAGCATTTCCCGGTTCGGGGCTGCGCCGGCCGGCGCGGCATCGCTCGAAGCGCCGCCGCCGCTGCTTCAGTTCGACCGATTGGCCAAATCCTACAAATCCCGTGACGGCGTCACCGTTGCTGCAGTGAACGGGGTCTCCTGCAGCATTGCCGAAGGGGAGTTCATCTCGATTCTTGGCCCTTCGGGCTGCGGCAAGAGTACGCTTCTGATGATGGCGGCGGGGCTTTTGAAGCCGTCGGACGGGCGTGTCCTTTATCGTGGGCGTGAGATTGTCGAGCCGGAATCGGAAGTCGGCATTGTTTTCCAGAGCCCGGTTCTCTTCCCGTGGCGGGATGTCCAGACCAATGTCGAACTGCCGGCTGAAGTGCTCGGCATGGATGCCAAACAGCGGGCGGAGCGGGCGCGGCATCTCCTCGATATGGTGCGGCTGAACGGCTTCGAGCGCAAGTATCCCTCCGAGCTCTCGGGCGGCATGCAGCAGCGTGTCGCGATCGCCCGCGCCATGATGCTCACCCCCTCGCTCCTCCTGATGGACGAGCCTTTCGGGGCGCTAGACGCGATGACGCGCGAACAGATGAACCTCGAAGTGCAGCGGATCAGCATCGAACTGGGTACGACGGTTTTCTTCGTCACCCATTCGATCCCGGAGGCGGCTTTCCTGTCGGACCGGGTGATCGTCATGAGCGGGCGGCCTTCGACGATCCGCGATATCGTCACCATCGATATTCCCCGGCCACGGCGGATCGACCTGATGGCATCCGATCAATTCGGCGTCTACGTCAACCGTCTCCGCGCGCTTCTCCATTGAGGGTATTGACATGAGCCGCGTCGTTTCAACCGAGGTCACCCCTTCGAACGGCACAAAATTCGACATGGAGCGACTGCTCGCCAACGATACGCTGATGGCGTGTCTGGCATTGCTGGTCTTCATGGCGCTATGGGAGGCCAGCGTCATCCTCTTCAACGTCCAGCCCTACATTCTGCCGGCGCCGTCGGCGATTGCGGGGCGGGTCATCGAGGATCTGACCGCCGGCCATATTCTGAGGCATTTCCCGATCACTTTCCTGGAAGTCTGCCTCGCCTTCGTTCTGGCGTCGGTCACGGGCCTGATTGCCGGAACGGCGATCGCGCTGGTGCCGATCGTCGAACGGACCGTCTTCCCTCTGATCCTGTCGATCCAGACCGTGCCGAAGGTGGCGATCGCGCCGCTCTTTCTGATCTGGTTCGGTTTCGGCATCCAGTCGAAGATCATCACCGGCGCGCTGATCGCGTTCTTTCCGATCCTGATCAATATCGTGGCCGGATTGAAGGCAGTGGACGGGCAGCAGCTGCTCCTGATGCGCGCCCTGAGGGCGACGCCGTCGCAAACTTTCTTCAAGCTCCGGCTTCCGAGCATGCTGCCGTACCTGTTCGCGGGGCTGCAGATCGGCCTCGTTTTTGCAGTCATCGGCGTCATCGTCGGCGAATTCGTGGGTGCGACCCGGGGGCTCGGCGTGCTGATCATCATCCGCCAGGGCACCATCGACGTCGCCGGCATGTTCTCGGTGCTGATCTATCTCTCGTTCATGGGCGTTGCGCTGAGCGCGATCCTGCGGAGGGTGGCGCGCCGCTACACGTTCTGGGAGCGCCCGAGGAACTGAGCATGACAACGGCCTGATCATAACAATGCCGCCGGTCCCGCCAGAGAGGCCGCGGCCGTCACTCTGGGAGGAGATGTTTCATGGCATGGCAGAAAGCAGTTTCGTTGCTGGCGGCAGCCCTCATGGCGCTGGCGCTCGGAACAGGCGCCGCGCCGGCGCAGGAAAAGAAAAAGCTGGTGTTTCTCGGTGCGGGCAGCGTGCCCAACATCGTCTATATGCCGGTTTATGTGGCTGACAAGGCGGGTTTCTTTGCCGAAGAGGGGATCGAGGTCGAAACCCGCTACGGCCGTGGAGGACCGCTGACGGTGCAGGTCGTTGCGGCCGGCGATGCCGACGTGGCGCATATCGTCTGGCAACCATTGATTTCCGCCTATGAAAAGGGGGTGCGCGGGCGGTTCATCTACCAGACTTTCACCCGCTCCAGCTTTTTCGCGGCGGTCGAGCCGGATTCGCCGATCAAAGATGCCAAGGATCTCGCCGGCAGGAATATCGGCGTGGTCAATATGGCAAGTCCGGGCGTCTTCTTCGCGAGATCCATGGTGAAAAGCGCCGGTGCGGACCCGGCCTCGATGACTTTCGTGCCGGTCAACGTTGGCGCCCAACCCCTGGCCGCGCTTGAGACCGGACAGGTCGACGCACTGTCCTTCTGGGACGCCGTCTACGCGGATTACGAGGCTCAGGGCGTCAAGCTCCGCTATATCCAGCATCCGCTGATCGGTGATGTCGGAAATGGCGGCTTCTTCGCGATGGACAACACGATCGCCGAAAAGAAGCAGGAACTCCAGGCTTTTACCCGTGCTATCGCCAAGGCGACCGTTTTTATCCTTAACAATCCCGAAGAGGCGCTCAGGATGTATTGGCAGGTCAATCCTGACGGCAAGCTGCCGGGTTCGGAAGCGGAAGCGCTGGAAAAGGGCACCATCGCACTGAAGTTTGTGTCCCATTCCTGGGACATCAGCAAGCGGCCGGCGCAGGAATACGGTTACATCAACAAGGATGAGATCCAGTCCTTCATTGATCTTCTGCATCAGGAAGGCGAACTCGCGAACACTGTCGATGCCGCCAACCTCCTCACCAACGAGTTTGTGGAGGGTGCGAATAACTTCGACATCGAGGAAATGCAGACGAGAGCGGTGAACTGGAAGGAATAGGCTCGTCACCTTACTCCTGGCGCGGCCTTACAGCCGCCGGCCGAAGGCCGGCTGCTGTCTGTCGGCGGGGCCGGATTTGCAGTCTCCACGCACGCCGAAGTACCTTTAAAATCTATGTGCTAGTTAATTGACATATTGACCTTTGAGTTGTAGCGTCAGACCAAGATCAAAAAAATCCGGGAGAAAACATTGAAGCTTCATTGGTCCCCGCGATCGCCTTTCGTGCGGAAGGTGATGATCGTTCTCCACGAAACCGGGCTTGTCGATCAGGTCGAGTGTGTCCGTACGGTCGTTGCCATGTCCGCACCTCCGAACGCGGCCCTGTTGCCCGACAACCCGCTCGCCAAAATTCCGACTCTGGTCCTGGATGACGGCAAGACGCTGTTCGATTCCCGCGTCATCGCCGAGTATCTCGATGGCCTGCATTCCGGCCCGAAGCTCTTTCCCGAGGATCGTGAAGGCCGCTTCAGGCATCTGCGCTGGATGGCTTTTGCGGACGGCCTCACGGATGTCCTGCTGCTGTGGCGCAACGAGCGCATTCGGCCGGAAGGCACGCAGCATCCGGTCATCCTGGCGGCCTTCGAAACGAAGGTCCGCCACGCCTTCGCGGCCTTCGACAGGGAGGCTGCCGCGCTTTCGGCCGACGCATTCGGCATCGGTCATATCGCGCTGGTCTGCACGCTGGGGCAGATGGATTTCCGTTTCGGGGGCAGCCGCTGGCGCGAGAGCAACCCCGATCTTGCCGCCTGGTACGAGGCAATTCGCAAGCGCCCGTCCGTCGCTGCGACCGAGGTCAGGGACGACGGCTCGGGTCCGCCCGAAGTGCCGTGGGCCGCGGGTCCCGCGCTCGTTTTCGCGTGACCGGGAGGGCCGTTTGCGGCCGCCTGCCCTTCCTGATTGTTTCTCATTTGTTAAGGAGTTCTCGTGGCTCGAATTCCCTTTCCCGATGAGGGCGTCATGACGCCCGAGCAGCGCAAGGTCTTCGATGCCGTCGTGGCGGGGCCACGCGGGGCGCTGATCGGACCGCTTCGCGCAGCCTTGCATCGGCCGGACCTGGCCGAGGTCTGGCAGCAGTTTGGCGCCATGCTGCGCTACGGAACGAGCTTGCCGTTGCGCCTGTCCGAACTCGCCATCCTGGTGACAGCGCGGCGCTGGAACAGCCAGCTCGAATGGCACGTGCATTCCGCCACGGCCCTGAAGGCCGGGCTCGATCCCGATGTCATCAGGGCTCTGAGCGTAGGCGAAACGCCGGAGTTCGGCGAAGAGGACCAAGCGGCGATCTACGAATTCGCCCGCGAGCTTCAGATGACCGGCGAGGTGAAGGAGAAAACCTATGCGCTTGTCCGTGACCGGTGGGGGCCTCTCGGTGTGGTCGAACTGACGACGCTGATCGGCTATTACACGCTCGTGTCGATGACGCTGAACGCGCATCACATCCCGCTGCCCGACGGAGCCGAGGCGCCGCTGCGGCCATGCCACCCCCCGGGCCAGCAGTCCGACTTCGACGTCACCCTGACCGATATCGCGGCCTCCACGCTGCGTCCGTCGATGGAGAAACGGACATGACCGGTGAATTCGATCCGGTCCCGGCCCGGATGCCGACCCCTCCGAAGCGTCCGCTGCCGCCTGGCGCCTGCGATACCCATACCCATGTATTCGGCCCTTTCGACCGGTTCGCGGTGCCTGTGCCTTCGAGCTATGCTCCACCAATCGCGCCACCGGAGGTCCACCAGGACATGCTCGATCGCGCGGGCTTCGACCGCGCGGTGATCATCCAGCCGGCCCCTTACGGCACCGACAATGGCGCGTTGCTCAGCGCGCTTCGGGGCCGGCCCCATGTGCTGCGCGGCGTGGCGGTTCTTGCCGCTGACGTCACCGAGGACCAGATGCATGTGCTCCACGCGGCGGGTGTGCGCGGCCTGCGTTTCAGCGAGATGAAAGACCCGCGAAGCGGCGGGCGCTACAAAGGCAGCATCGGCATAGACGATTACATCCGGCTCGCACCCCGCATGCGCGAATTCGGCTGGATTCCGCATGTATGGGCCAAATGCGCCGACCTTGCCGAATTCCTGCCGACGGTTCTGGAATCCGGCTTGCCTTTTGTCGTCGACCATCTTGCGGCGATCGATACGGCCAGCGGTGTCGACGATCCGGCTTTCAGATCGGTCCTGCGCCACCTCTCCGAGGGGAGGATCTGGGTGAAGCTCTCGCTCTGCCGCAACTCGACCCGGGCGCCCGGCTATGAGGACGAGCGGCCGTTTCACGACGCGCTGATCCGCGCCAATCCCGATCGCCTGTTGTGGGGCTCGGACTGGCCGTTCGTGCGGATGTACGAAAAATCGCCCGATGTCGGGCAGCTTGTCGACGTCTTTGACGCCTGGGTCGGAGACGATGACCTGCGGACGAAGATCCTCGTCACCAATCCGGCCGGGCTCTATGGCTTCGGTGACGTTGCCGCCGGCGCGGCCGGCGCGACGAGGGCGGGGGAGGGCGCGAAATGACGACCCGTCTGGATGAGCGTCTGGCCGGCCTTGCTCCCGACTATCTGATCGTCGGCGGCGGTTCCGCGGGTTGCGTGCTCGCCGCGCGGTTGTCGGAGGATCCGGGAACGCGGGTGCTGCTGGTCGAGGCTGGTCCGGACGTGTGCGAGGACTCCATGCCGGATGCGATCCGCTCCAGCTATCCGAGCAAGGCGTTCTTCACGCGGGAATATTTCTTTCCCGACTTCTTCGCCCGTTTCGGCGACGTGCCATCGGCATGCGGGCGCGAGCGGCCGCTGGCGCGCTACGAGCAGGCAAGGGTGCTCGGCGGCGGCTCCACGATCAACGGGCTTTGCGGGAACCGCGGTGCGCCGTCCGACTACGACGAATGGGTCGAACTGGGCGCCGAAGGCTGGGGCTGGTCAAATGTGCTGCCCTATTTCCGCGCGCTTGAACGTGACCTTGATTTTGCCGGGGACTTCCATGGCGCCGATGGCCCCGTTCCGCTGCGGCGTCTGAAGGAAAGCCAGACTGCCGGCTTCGTCCGGCGTACCGTCGCGGTGCTGAAAGCGCAGGGCTTTACGGCACTGGAGGACCAGAACGGCGAATGGCGTGACGGTGTCATGCCTGTCGCCATCACCGCCAACGAGGCGGAAAACCGCGCCTCTGTTGCAATCTGCTACCTGACGGCGGCCGTGCGCAGGCGGCCCAACCTCACCATCGTCACGGACTGCCAGGTCGCGCGGCTGGTGTCCGACCAGACCGGGATCATCGGCGCGGAGCTCGTATCGGGCGGAGAACCGCTGCGGGTCCTTGCGCGGGAGGTGATCGTTAGCTGCGGCGCCATCAACACACCGGCGCTCCTGATGCGCAGCGGTCTCGGGCCGGCGGCGGCGCTGCGGGAGGCCGGTGTTGCCGTCCACCGCGATATACCGGGGGTCGGAAAACACCTCATGGAGCATCCGGCGATCGGCATCAGTTGTTTTGTGAAACCCGGCCAGCGTCATCTGGACCAGACCCGCCACCATACGCAGGCGCACCTGCGTTTTTCGTCCGGCGTCGAGGGTTGCCCGTCTGGCGACATGCATATGGCGGTGCTCGCGCGTTCGGCATGGCACAGGGTCGGCGGCCAACTCGGCACCTATTACCTCTGGATCAACAAGGCGTATTCCCAGGGGCAAGTGCGGTTGAGATCGGGGAACCCGGATGCTCCGCCGGATATAGACTTCCGCCTGCTTTCCGATCCGCGGGACCTGAAGCGGATGCGCGAGGGATTCCGAAGGATCGCGGCTCTGGCGCTCGATCCGGGTCTCGATGACGTCCGGTTGGACGTGTTTCCGACGGCATTCTCGGACCGGGTGCGCAATGTCTCGCTCCCGGGCCGCTGGAACGCCTTCCAGACGGCTGTGCTCGCGACGATCCTTGATTTCGCGCGTTTCGCGCGCCCCTATCTGATCCGCAGGCTGATCGCTCCCGTCGACATCCGCAGCCTGCTCGCAGATGACGTCATCCTCGACGACTATCTCCACCGGACGGTCGTGGGCGTCTGGCATGCAGTCGGCACCTGCCGGATGGGGCCCGCTGACGATCCGCTCGCGGTCACCGACAACGAGGGCCACGTTCATGACGTGCCGGGCCTGCGCGTCTGCGATGCCTCGCTGATGCCGTCGGTGCCCTGCGCCAACACCAATATTCCAACCATCATGATCGCTGAACGGGTCGCGGACCTGATCAAGGCCGAGACAAGACGGGCACAGGCGGACCAGGGGCGAAAACGGGAGGTTTCCATATGACGAGGGATGTTCTGTTGTTTCTCGATGGCAAGTGGGTTCCCGGTTCCGGCGGCAGGCGCTTGCCGGTCGTCAATCCGGCCACCGAGGCGGTGGTGGGGTCCGTCGCGGTGGCAGAGCAGGCCGATCTCGACATCGCGCTTGCAGACGCGGCGAAGGGGTTCGATGTCTGGCGGCGGACCTCGCCTGTCGAGCGTGGCAAGGTGTTGCGCCGCGCCGCCGAACTGCTGCGCCAGCGTGTCGACGAGATTGCCCCGGTTCTCACCAGTCAGCAGGGCAAAACCCATTTCGAAGCGGCGTATGAGGTGAATGCCAGCATCGAATCCTTCGAGTGGTTTGCGGAAGAGGCCCGCCGCGCCTATGGCCGCGTCATCCCGCCACGCATCGAAGGCGTCTACCAGCTCGTGCTGAAGGAGCCGGTAGGCCCCGTCGCGGGCTTCGTGCCATGGAATTTCGGCATGGGACAGGCCGCGCGCAAGGTGGGAGCAGCCCTTGCCGCTGGCTGCTCGATCATTCTCAAGGGGCCGGAGGAAACGCCGAGCGCCTGCGCCTTCCTCGTTCAGGCGCTGGTCGACGCCGGGCTTCCGACCGGCGCCGTCAGTCTCGTGTTCGGCGTGCCGGCGGAGATTTCCGAATATCTCATTCCGCATCCCGTGGTGCGCAAGGTGTCGTTCACCGGCTCGACGGCGGTCGGCAAGCATCTCGCCTCCATGGCCGGCCGATACATGAAGCGGATCACGATGGAGCTCGGTGGCCATTCGCCGGTGATCGTCACAGATGACGTGGATATCGAGCCTGTCGCGAAGATCCTGGCCGGCGCGAAATTCCGCAACGCCGGTCAGGCCTGCGTCTCGCCCACGCGTTTCCTGCTCCAGAAGGCCATCTACGAACCCTTCGTCGAGACCTTCGTGAAGCTGGCTTCCGAGGTGAAGGTCGGAGATGGATCCAGCGAGGGCGTGCAGATGGGACCGCTGGCGAACGTCCGCCGCCTGCAGGCGATGGAAGCGCTGATCGGCGATGCCGTCGATCGCGGGGCCAGGATCAGGCTCGGCGGAAAACGCATCGGCAATATCGGCAACTTCTTCGAGCCGACGGTGCTGACCGACGTCCCGCTCGACGCGCGCATCATGAATGAGGAGCCTTTCGGACCGGTGGCTCTTATGCAGCCCTTCACGGATATCAATGAGGCGCTGGTCGAGGCGAACCGTCTCGACTACGGTCTCGCCACCTATGCCTTCACCCGCTCGAACGTCGACGCCAGCAAGATCGCGGCGCAGGTCGAGGCAGGCATGGTGTCGATCAACAATTTCGGCCTTGCCTATCCGGAAATCCCGTACGGCGGCATCAAGAACAGCGGCTACGGGTCCGAAGGCGGCAGCGAGGCGATCGAGGCTTTCCTGTCCACCAAGTTCGTGTCGCAGGCGCCACTCTAGGGATTACGCAGGCTTCGCGTTTTCGTAAGCCGCTCAAATGATTCCGGCTTTTTGTTTCCTCGCGTTTTCGAACCGAAAAAACGGCATCCGCCTTTCGTGAAAACGCTCTAACGGCAGTCACTTTCATGGGTCAGACAGTTGTTCAGAAAATCATCGCACGGGCGGCAGGCCGCGAGAGCGTCGAGCCGGGCGAATACGTGAGCGTCTCGCCAGACTACACCTGTTGTCAGGACATTTCCTGGCCCGCGCGCAAGAAGATTATGGAGGACGCGGGCGTCGACCGGATGGCGCGGCCGGACAAGCTGGTGATGGTGGTCGATCACACCACGTCCGCCGGCATGGGGACGATCTATTACAGGAACCACAAGGAGATGCGCGAATTCGCAGCCAAGCATGGCGCGAATTTCTACGCTGCAGGCGCCGGTCTGCGCCATCAGGTGCTGGTGGAGGAAGGGTTCGCGCGGCCGGGGCTTCTGGTTTTCTCCGACGAACCGAACATTGCGAGCATCGGAGCCGTCGGCGCGCTGAATCTTGCGGTTTCGACCGAGGTCGTCGTCACCGCGGTGCTGAACGAAAACTGGATGGTGGTGCCGCGTCCGGTGAAGATCTCGCTGACCGGTACGCTTCGGCCGGGCGTGCAGATCCGCGATTTCGCGCAGATCCTGATCCGCGATTTTGCCCAGACGGACGTGCTCAGCCAATCCTGCATCGAATATGCGGGGCCGGGTGTCGCGGCGTTGAGCCTCGACGAGCGTCAGACGCTGCTCGCCTGCACATACCACGCCGGCCCCGATACGGCGCTCATGCCCGTCGATGAAAAGGCGCTGGAATACGCCAGAGCGAGGGCCGTCGGGCGGCCGTTCGAGCTCTTCACTGCCGACGCGGACGCGCAATATGTCTTCGAGGCAGATTACGATCTCTCGGCCGTCGAGCCGATGATCACCGTGCCGCCGGAACTCCACACGGTCGCGCCGGTACAGGAGCTGATCGGCATGCGGATCGACCAGGCCGCGATCGCCTCGTGCGCCAACAGCCGCATGGAGGACCTGAGAATTGCCGCGCAGATGCTCGCGGGCTGCAGGATCGCGCCGCACGTGACGATGTACATCACGCCCGGAAGCCGCGAGATCTATGCCCAGGCGGGCCGCGAGGGACTGCTCTCGATCTTCGCCGAAGCGGGCGCCACCGTGCTCGCGCCCGGCTGCACCACCTGCTGGGGGTACGAGGGCGTCCTGAATGACGGCGAAATCTCGGTCTCGACGCATCAGATGAACTATCACGGCCGCAACGGCAGCCGCGAGGCGCGCGCCTATCTCGGCAGCCCCTATCTCGTCACGGCTTCGGCGCTCGCCGGTTCGATCGTCGATCCGCGTGACTATGTCCTGCCGACCGGGAGGGCCGCATGAGCACCATCAGGGGAAGGGTCTGGAAGTTCGGCGACAATGTCAGCGCCGATAACGGCATCATCCAGTATTCCAAGGTTCCCGACCTTGGTTCCTACGATATTCCGGCGCTCAAGCAGATGCTTTTCGTGCTGCTCGATCCCGATTTCCCGTCCAAGGTCCGGCCGGGCGACATCATCGTCGCGGGTCGTAACTTCGCCCATCACAGCCATCCGCATGCCTGCGTGGCGATGCTCGAATCCGGCATCCGGGCGTGCATCGTCGACTCGACCGATTCCGCCCTCATCCGCAAGGGCCTGAATCTCGGGCTGCCGATCGTGCCCTGCCAGGGCGTAACCGGGATAGTCGAGACAGGCGACGAGCTCGAAGCCGATCTGGAAGCAGGGTTCGTGCGCAATATCCGCACCGGTGCGCGGCTCGGTTTCCGCCCCTATTGCGAAAGCATGCTGCAGGTTTGGCGTCTCGGCGGGCTCGCTCCCGCCCTGCGCGAACGTGTGGCGGCCGCCAACGCCGTTCTCCAGCGAGATTTGACATGAGCGCTTCCAGGATCGTCATCGCCGCAGCCATTCCGCCGGAGCTGCGCGCCGTGCTGGCCGCCGACCACGAACTCGTCGAATTGAAGCGCGGCCCGGAAGTCCTGCCGGGTCACGATGTCGCTGTCACCACCAGCATTGCCGGGGCAGACAGGGCGTTGATGGATCAGCTTCCCGACCTGAAGCTGATTGCCTGCAACGGCACCGGGCTCGAGAATATCGATCTCGATGAGGCGGCGCGGCGCAACATCATCGTGCGCCACACGCCGGACGAGGTGACCGACGATACGGCCGACTTCGCCATTGCCCTGATCTACGCCACGTCCCGGCGCCTCGCCGAAGCCGACCGCTTCATGCGGGCAGGGCGCTGGGCGAGGGAGCGCATGACGCCCTCGCGACGTGCCTTCGATCGCACCATCGGCATCGTCGGTCTTGGCAAGATCGGCCGGACGATTGCCCGGCGTGCGACGGCTCTCGGGATGACGGTGCTCTATACCGGCCCCCGCAGGAAGCCGGACGTTCCCTACGAATATGTGCCCGATATCGGCATCCTGGCCCAAAAGGTCAGCATGCTGGTGTTGAGCTGCCCGGGCGGCCCGGAGACCCATCATATCGTCAACGGCGACGTGCTGAGGAAGCTCGGCCCCGAAAGCACGCTTATCAATGTTTCGAGGGGAAGCGTCGTCAACGAGGACGATCTGTTGCGGGCGCTGGAGGACAAGGCGATCGCCGGCGCGGGGCTTGACGTCTTCGCCTCCGAACCCGGATTCGATCAACGCTTCCTGGCCTTCGAGAATGTCGTGCTGGTGCCCCATTATGCGGCGGTTACCACGGAGACGCGCTTCGGAATCGCCAATGCGCTCGCAGGCGCCATACGTGATCTGCGCGCCGGAAAGCCGGTGTCGAATGCCGCTGCCAGGAACGAAAACACATGATGGGCCAGCTTTCGCATATCCGGGTGCTCGATCTGAGCCGCATCATGGCGGGTCCGTGGGCCGGGCAGATCCTGGCGGATCTTGGCGCGGACGTCATCAAGGTCGAGCGGCCGGGAGCCGGGGACGACACGCGTGCCTGGGGGCCTCCTTTCCTGAAGGGCCTTGGAGGGCGGCAGTCCGACGCCGGTTATTTCCTCTCGGTCAATCGCGGCAAGCGCTCGGTGGCGCTCGATCTCTCGACGCCGGAAGGCCAGGAAGCGGTTCGCAAGATCGCGGCGCAGTCGGATATCGTGCTCGAAAACTTCAAGGTCGGCACGCTGGCGCGTTACGGACTTGCCTATGAGGATCTGAAGAAGGTCAATCCGGGGATCATCTATTGCTCGATCACCGGTTTTGGCCAGGACGGTCCGCGCAAGGACCATGCGGCCTATGACTTCATGATCCAGGCGCTCGGCGGGCTGATGAGCGTTACTGGCGAGGCCGACGACCGCCCCGGCGGCGGACCGCAGAAAGTGGGCGTTCCGATCGTCGATATCATGACCGGCATGTACGCGGCGATTTCGGTGCTTGCGGCGCTGAGCCGCCGCGAGCAGACGGGTGAGGGAAACTACATCGATATCAGCATGCTCGACGTGCAGGTGTCGTTTCTCGCCAATCAGGCGATGAACTACCTCGTGTCCGGCCGGCCGCCGGTGCGCACAGGCAACGGCCATCCGAACATCCAGCCGCAGGACGTCTTCCGCTGCCGCGACGGCCATATCGTGCTCGCGATCGGCAATGACGGGCAGTTCGCCAGGCTCTGCGCGGTGCTGGACGAACCGGATCTCGCCCGCGACGACCGTTTCGCGACCAACGCGCAGCGGGTCATCCATCGCCCGGAGCTGACGTCGATCATCCTGAAGCGGCTGGCCGGCCGCGACATGGCGGATTGGTGCGAACGGCTGGCGGCGGCCGGCGTGCCGGCCGGGCCGATCAACACGATCCCGATGGTTCTGGAGGATGAACAGGTCCGCCACCGCCAGATGGTGGTGAAGGTGCCGCATCCGGTGGCGGGCGAGGTTTCGCTGATCGCGAGCCCCATGCGTTTCCGCAACGCGCCGATCACCTACGACCGGCACCCGCCGCTCGCCGGTGAACATACCGACGAAGTGTTTCGGGAGCTTCGCCTGGCTGAGTCCGGAGAGGCCGGCCGGCGCCCGGATGGGAAGAAAACGTGAGTGCGATGCCCGAGCATGTGTTCGGCAAGATGGGCCGGAAAGAAAACGGGCCGGTCCGGACGCTGGTTTTCGAGAATGTCGAAGCTGGGGAACAACAATGGCTATCACCTATGAAGCGGTGAGGGATCTGACGGCCAATCTGTACGAATGGTCGCTGAAGCGGATTCCGGACGATACGAAGCTGGCGCTTGAGGCCGCTATCGCCACGGAAACCAACGACGGCGCCAGGAAGGTGCTCGCCATGATGCGCCGCAGTGCCGACCGCGCGGAAAACACCGACCGCTTCGTCTGCTCGGACTCGGGTGTTCCCGTCTACTTCATCAAGATCGGCAGCGGCGCCCGTTTCGAAGGGGACGTCAAGCGCGCCATCAAGGAAGGCTTTGCCCGCCTCGTTGAGACGATCGAACCGCCGATCCTGAAGCACGTCACCAATCCGCTGACGCTGGAGCGCAGTCACGCCGGCAAGGATATGCCGATCATCACCTGGGACGTGATCGATGGCGCCGATTACATCGATATCACCTGCGCGCCGAAAGCGCTGGGATCCGGCCGCTGGGCGGACCTGGAGATCTTCAGCTTCCCGAGCCTCGAGGAGATCGAGAAATACATTCTCGAAGTGGTGGTGCGGTCCGGCTCGCAGCAATGCCCCCCGGTGGTGGTCGGCGTGGGCATCGGCGGGACTTTCGATTACTGCACCAAGCTCGCCAAGATGGCGACGCTCCGCCCGATGGGCTCGGTCAATCCCGAACCGATGCTGGCGGATATGGAGGAGCGGCTGTTGAAGGCCATTAACAGGCTTGGCTTTGGGCCGATGGGCACCGGCGGCGATACGACGGCGCTCGCCATCCATATCGACTACGCTTCCGGCCACGGTTTCACGCCGGTGGCGGTGTGCTTCAACTGCTGGATCAATCGGCGTACACGGGCCCGGCTCTATAATGACGGCCACGTCGAACGCGTCGAGTAGGAGGCTGGAATCATGTCGAAAACGCATCACGTCAAGCTTCCGGTGACGGCCGAACAGGTGCGGGAGTTCGCCCTGGGCGACCTCGTCGTCATCGACGGCGAGATCATCATGACCGCCGGTGTGCCGACCCATAACCGGATCATCGAACATATCGAAGGCAGGCGCGATCTGCCGTTCTCGCTCGATCATGCCGCTTTCTTCCATCTGCCCAGCTACAACATCGACACGCCGGAGGGGATGAAAATCCTCTACATGAATCCCACGACCAGCACGCGGTTCAACCCGCTGATGCCGCGGATCATCCGGCACTTCAACCTGCACATCGTCTGCGGCAAGGGCGGGCTCGATGCGGAAAGTGCGCGGGCCATGAAGGAAGTCGGCTGCGTCTATCTGTCGATCCTCGGCGGGGGCGCCACGCTCCATTCGGATGCGATCCGGGAGCTGGTCGACGTCGGCTGGACCGATCTCGTATCGCATTACCGCCTGGTCAAGCTGCGTGTCGAGGGGCTGGGCCCGCTGACCGTCGGCATCGATGCCCATGGCAATAACGGCTATGAGAAGCTCGAAGCACAGGCGCGGGCGATGCTGCCCGAGTTGATGGCTGAACTCAACGCCACGCGCCTGAAACCTGCCACCGGTTCAAAATAGCGGAAGTTGAGGAGGTGCAACATGATGGTGTGAAATAGAATAGAAGTAATTTTATTTCATACGTATAAGTATAAGAAAGAAAAAATATCCTTGGTATCAAGTGTGTCTCAGAAACACCCGAACCGCGGCACGCTACCGGCGGTCTCCGTCGCCGTTGAGCAAAGCAAGGCTTTTCCGAGGGAGGAAGAAATGAAACTGACAACTATAATGTTTGCTGCCGCCGCTCTGGCGGCGGCGTCGTCCACGCAGGTTTTGGCGCAAGACTATCCGAACGTCAACATCCGTTTCGGCCATTCGGTGTCCGCGACATCGGTCAGTTCGCTCGCTGACGCCTGGGTGGCGGAGGAGATAGCCAAGCGCTCCAACGGCAAGGTCAAGTTCAATATGTTCTGGGCGGGCGCAGCCGGATCGCCCGCCGAGATCTTCGATCTGGTCAGCACCGGCGCGCTCGATGCCGCCGCCGTCACCCCGAGCTGGTACGCGGCGAACCTGCCTTTTTTCGCGCCGTTGAGTTCGCTGCCCTTCGCCTACCCGGATATCGCCTCGGCGCAGAAGGTGGCGAATACGCTCTATTCGGAAATGCCCGCCCTGCAGGATGAAGCGAAGTCCAACAACCTGCACGTCCTGCGCTTTGCACTGAACAACAATTATCATCTGATGTGCGCCCGGCCGCTCAGAACCGTCGAGGATTTCAAGGGCCGGAAAATCCGCAGCCAGGGCGATTTCCTGCCGCTGGTTCTGGACGCCCTGGGCGCTACGCCGGTCAATGTGCTGCCTGGCGAATTCTACGAAGCCTTGCAGCGCGGTTCGGTGGATTGTATCGCGCTTCCCTGGGACTTTCTTGTGTCGAACCGTCTCTATGAAGTCGCGAAATACGCCTCGAACGTCAATTTCGGACCGGTCGTCGCGCATGTCAGCATGATGAATCTCAACAAGTGGAACAGCCTGACACCGGACGTGCAGAAGCTGATCGCCGATGTCGAGAAGGAGGCCGAAGCCTACGATCTGGATGTCGTGACCAGGTCGGAGACGAAGTCGCTTGAGACGCTCAGGGCAAACGGCGTCGAGATCATTGATTTTCCGGATCAGGCCAAGGTCGAGGCGCTGATTCCGGATCTTCTGGCCGTCTGGGCCGAACGCATGGCCAGGAATGGCAACGGCGAGAAGGCGCAAGCCGTCGTCGCGCGCTGGAAAGAAGTGCGCTGACTCCCACCCCCGCCGCGGCGGCATCATGCCGCCGCGCACGCCTTCATCTATCCCTTGGTCCCTTTTTGCAGGGAAATTCCGTGTCCGGTGGAGCCGAGCTCCTCGCGAGTTGGGTGGGGTGTTTTCGATGTCGGATCCTAATTTGATTGCGGGCGGCTTCACCATCGTCATGCTTTTGCTGATGGCGCTTGGCGTTCCCGTTGGAATTTCTCTCGGCACGGCGGGTCTCGGCGGCCTGATGCTGATCGGCGGTTCGCCGCTGGCGCTGGGACAGCTCTATTCGGTTTCCTACAGCGTAACGGCGAATTACGCCTTCGCGGTTTTGCCGACCTTTCTGTTCATGGGCAATTTGGCCATGGCGAGCGGCATGGCCGCGGAACTGTATCATGCGGCCGACCGATGGCTCGGACACAAGCGCGGCGGGCTCTATCTCGCGACGATCTGCGGCGCGACCGGTTTTTCCGCGATTTGCGGCTCGCCCCTTGTCAACGCGACGGTCTTTACCCGTCTGTCCTTGCCGGAGATGCTGAGGCTCGGCTATTCGAAATCTCTTTCCGGCGCGTGTATCGCCTCGGCCGGCACCCTGGCGGCGCTGATCCCGCCCAGTATCGGCATGGTCGTCTACGGCATTCTGACCGAGCAATCGATCGGCAAGTTGATGATCGCCGGCATCGTGCCCGGCATCATAACGGCTGCCGGTTACTGCATCATGGTGTCGGTCATGGTGCGGATCAATCCCGCGCTTGCGCCGGCGAAGCGTATGCGCGCGCCGATGCACGAAAGAATGCGCGCGCTTGGCAGCACCTGGTCTATCATTCTGCTGTTTCTGTTCATCATGACGGGAATCTACGGCGGCTTTTTCTCGCCGTCTGCCGCCGGGGCTGCCGGCGCCTTCGGCGCGCTCATCATCATCGCTGCCCGCCGGCGACTGACCTTCAGCTTGCTGAACGCCACGATCATGCGATCGGCGGAAACGACGGCGATGCTCTTCATCATCGTCATCGGCGGCATGATCTATTCGCGCATGCTCGTGCTCAGCGGCTTCGTCACGAATATCGTCGATTTCACCGAGGGGCTGGAACTCAGTTCCACCATGTTGCTCCTGATCATCGGCCTCATGTACGTGGTGCTCGGCTGCTTCATGGAAGGGCTTTCGATGCAGCTGGTGACGATCCCGTTCGTCTTTCCGATCGTGATGGCGGCGGGCGTGGACCCGATCTTTTTCGGGATCATGGTCATCGTGCTGATCGAGATCGGCGCCATCACGCCGCCGATCGGGCTGAACCTGTTCGCGACCGTAGGCGCGGCAGACGGCATGCTGAAGATCGAGGATATAGCCCGCGGCATCCTGCCCTTCGTGACCTTCAACATCATTCTCCTGGTAATTTTCATCTTCTTCCCGCAGCTTGTGCTGTGGGTTCCCAACAATATGAGCTTCTAGTGTATTTCCGCTTTTTCCGAATCGCAGAAAGGCTCTATCTTCATGTTTAAGCAGGAGCTTTTCCAAAAAGCGGTATCCACTTTCGGGGAACATGGTCCAAGTTTTTGATTTTGAGCGAATGCTGATCGGGACGCGCTCCGGATGATAATGGGAGCTTTCAGGGAGGAGCTACTATGGACAGAGTACTTCATGCCTTGAACAAGGCCGCTCTCTACGTGGGCGGTCTCAGCATTCTCTGCATCACGCTTCTCGGAGGCGCCGACATCCTGAGCACGTTCATTTTCGACCAGCCGATCCATGCCGTCTACGAAGCGACACAGACGCTCATGGTGATGTCGGTATTCCTGGGGCTCGGGATGGTGCATCTCAACCGCTCCTACATCTGTGTGGATCTCGGTTTCGATGCCATGCCCCGGCTTGGAAAGCGTTTCAGCGAACTGGTTTCGCTGTTGCTGATGCTGTTGTTCTTCGGGGCTTTGGCGTGGCGCGGCTGGAGTCAGGCGCTCAGTAGCTGGAGGATTGGCGAATACTCGACCGGCATCATAGCATTCCCGATTTATCCGGCACGTTTCGCGCTTGCGATCGGCAGCACGATTGCGGTCGCCTGCTGCATCGTCGATCTCCTGAAAGGCGGGCGTTTCCGCAAGCCGCAGGATCTGGCCGCGCGGGAAAAAGGCGAACTTTCCGCCAGCTAGATCAGACAATCCCGTCACATCGGCAAATGCTCTGGAGCGCCTGATATCCAGGCTGAATCGCGTCGCTTCCGATGCTCGCCACGCCATGTTCGCCGGTCACGTCAGCGGAGCTTCAGATCCAGCCGGACAAGATCGCCGCGATAGACAGCAATACCGATGAAGACCAGCGTTCCACTCACATCCACCGCCGAGCGATGGATGATCGCGACCGGCGCATTCAGCGGGATATTCAGGAGATGCGATATCTCGCTGTCCGCCGTGCCGATGGTCAGCGTCTGCCGGGCATCCGTCACTTCGACGCCGGCGACATCGGCGATCAGGCGCATCGAGGTCTTGGTGGTGAGGGCGTCCTCGGAAATGCGTTCCTCAAGCCGCTGGTCGATATAGACCTCGGCGACCAGGAAGGGCGTGTCGGCGCGCCAGTGACGGCGCCGCAAGTGCCAGTAGGAAGGAGCCTGGGTGCCGATCGGATGGATAAGGCCGACGACCTCCTGCGTATGCTGGCGCGACAGGACTTCAATTGTAGCCCCCTCGCGGGCGTTCAGAAGGCCGGCCCAGTTTGTCTCAACCTGACACCAGAGTGCCTCCTGCGGGCGGAAGGTGACGAAGGTGCCCTTGGCGCGGTGGCGCTCGATGAAGCCGTCGCTCTCGAGGATCGACAGCGCCTGGCGGATGGTGGCGCGGGCGACATTGAACTCGGCGGAGAGCTGATCGACTGTCGGAATCTGCTGGCCCAATTGCCAGATGCCGGTTTCGATCCGCCGCCGAAAAAGGGTCGCCAACTGGATATAGCGCGAGACGCTGCTGCGGTTGAGGTCGACCGGGGCAACGCCGGCTGCAGTTGATGTTCTCACGGTATCAATTCTCCGGGCATGGTCATTCTGACACGCACTGGCACGCAACAAACGGGTGGTCCGGCCATTGCCTGTCTTGCATCTATTTCAGAAGCTGCTCAAAAGTCAAATAGTCAATCAATTGACATTTAGCAAGCCGACCGCGGAATGCCTCTGGGATTCCGGAGCCGCACCGGAGGCCGTCAGTGCATATCCTCCAGGATCATGCCGGAACCTTTCCATCCCGTGGCGACCGCGCCGGCATTCAGATTCCCGCTGAGAACCGTGGGGAAAATCGAGGCATCGACGATACGCAAGCCTTGCACGCCGTGCACCCGAAGCCTTGCGTCGACGACGGCACGCGTTTGATCGGGGCCCATGCGGCAGGTGGAGCAGGGATGATAGACGGAGGCGCTGCGGCGATGCAGATCGTCCACCATGTCGTCATCGGTGACGCATTGGGGACCGGGAAGAATCTCCTCGACGATCAACGGGGCCAGAGCGTCGGTCGCGGCGAGCTTCCGGAGGAATTTCACACCTTCGAGCATTTCCGCGATATCGCTATTGGTCGAATAGGCGTTCGGCTCGATCTTCGGTGCTGCGTGCGGATCGCTGGAGCGGATAGTGATCCGGCCGCGGCTCGTCGGCCGACAGTTGGAAACGGAGAGCGAGAAGGCCGGAAAGGGATCGGGAGACAGGAAAGGGCGCTCGCCCGGCCGCGGAATGACGGTCGAGAACGGCTGGAAATAGAGCTGGATGTTCGGCTGCCTGCGATCGGGGCTGGTGCGCACGAAACCGCCCCCCTGATTGATGCTGGCTGCGAGCGGGCCGGAGCGCGACAGCAGATATTTCGCGCCGACCTTCAGCTTGCCGATGAACGGTCTGAGGATCTGGTTGAGCGTCGGCACACGCGAGCGATATGTGTATTTTATCGCAAGATGATCCTGCAGGTTCGCGCCGACATTCGGGTTGTCGTGGACGACAGGTATGCCGAGCTGCGTGAGCGGCGTTGCCGGGCCGACGCCGGAAAGCTGCAGAAGCTGAGGGCTGTTGACCGAGCCGGCGCAGAGAATGACCTCCCGGTTGGCGATCGCCCGCTCGGTTTGGCCATTGCGAAGATATTCGACGCCCACCGCGCGTTTTCCCTCAAAAAGGATGCGGCGCGCATGGGCTTTCATCTCGATCTTCAGATTGGCGCGCTTCATGGCCGGGCGGAGAAAGGCCCGGGCGGCGGACATGCGGAGGCCGTCCTTGGTGGTGATCTCGTAGACGCCGATGCCGTCCTGGTCGGCGCCGTTGAAATCCGGATTGACGGACAGGCCGGCTTCCTTGCCCGCCTTGACGAAGGCATGCGTGAGCGGATGGACGAGCGGCGTCTGATCGGAAACGTAAAGCGGCCCGGAGCGGCCGCGCCATTCATCCCCGCCGATTTCCGCATGTTCGATGGCCTTGAAGGCGGTCAGCATGTCGGCATAGCCCCAGCCGGGATTGCCTTCCTCACGCCAGTCCTCGAAATCCTGCCGGTTGCCGCGGATCCAGACCATGGAATTGACCGAACTCGATCCGCCGAGGATCTTTCCGCGCGGCCAGTGATCCCTGTTTCCGGCAAGGCCAGGATCGGGTTCGGCATGATAACTCCAGTTCACGCGATGATCGAAGAAAGTCTTGCCAAAGCCGAGAGGCATCTGGATGTAGAAGTGCATATCCGTTCCGCCGGCCTCCAGCAGCAGCACCGTATGGCGGCCGTTTTCCGTCAGCCGGTTTGCGACGACCGAGCCGGCCGAGCCGGAGCCGACCACCACAAAATCGAAACTTCCCATTTGAAGCGCTCCTCCTCATTTTTCCTATTGGTGTAGTGACGCATCCTATAAAAGTCAATCATCTGTTCTTTAGGACTTAAAGCGATGGGCTGCGTCACCCTGCCTCTCTTGAGGAGCGACGCTCGGAAATCCGCGCGGTTCGATGGCAAGTCGTAAGATCCTATGATACAAACTATTGACCATATGCCTCAAGCCATCGGAAGGAGGGGATATTTGGCCACCATTCTCTATTCTCGCGCGTCGCCTTACGGGGCGAAGGCGCGCATGGCTGCCCGCTTCGCGGAATATGAGGCGCAGGCTGTGCTGGTCGATACCTTCAATCCCGAGCCGGATTTCTTGAAACGAAATCCGCTTGGAAAGATACCGGTCCTGACAAGCGACGATGGGCGCGATATCTACGATAGCCGCGTGATCACGCAATTCCTTGATGGGCATTCCGGCGGCAAGTTGTTTCCGCGCGACGATGCGGAACGACTTGCAGCCTTGCATCTGGAGTCGCTTGCCGACGGGATCAGCGACTGCCTGCAAGCCATCATGTCGGAGCATCGCTTCCGCCCGGATGAGAAGAAGCACGCGCCCTGGATCGATTGGCTGTGGTCCAAGGTCGAGCGATCGCTCGATGTCCTGGCGGGAGAGCCGCCCGCTTTCGAAAGGGGACTGCATGCCGGCCATATAGCGCTGCGCGCCATGCTCGGTTATCTGGCTGTCCGTTTCGCCGGGCAGTGGGAGAAGGGGCGGGAAGACCTTGCCGCATGGGCGAAAAACTTCGACGCCGCCTATCCGCAACTCGCGGAGCTCCTGCCACAGACGCCGGTCGTCACGCCCTCCGCGCTATCGGAAGCCTGACCTGTTATCCGACGCAAAAACAGCATATGGTGAGTTTGAAGGCAGTCCTGGACCCGACGCTCCGCTGTCTTGACGTTGCCATGGCCTGATCGAGGCATCAGAAACGCGGTCATTGGCTACCCCAGCCTTATCGTCTGATCGCCCGGACGGATCATGGATGTCCTGTGCGTAACGGCGATGATCGTGAGTTGATCGGCGAAGCTGCGCAGACAGTCCATCACCTGGCGTTCGGTTTCCTCGTCGAGAGCCGAACTTGCCTCGTCAAGGATGAGAATGCCCGGTTCGCCGTAGAGGGCGCGGGCAATGGCAATTCGTTGACGCTCGCCGCCGGACAACTTCAGTCCCCTTTCGCCCACCACGGTGTCGAAACCGTCCGGCATGGCCTCGATCCGCGACAGGATCGAGGCTTGTTCGGCCGCAGCCCGAAGGCGGTCTCGATCGAACGGACGTCCCAGCACGATGTTGGTGGACAGGCTATCGTTGAGCAGCACCACGTCCTGCGGCACAACGCCGACATAGGAGAACCAGTTCTCGCTGGTCACGCGGGCGAGGTCGATGCCATCGACAAGGATCTGTCCCTCGGTGGGGCGCAGCCCCTTCAGGAGCAATTTCAATACGGTCGACTTGCCTGATCCGGTCTCGCCGGTCAGGAAGAAGGGCGTCCCTCGCCGGGCAATGAATGACAGGTTCGAGACGCCGCGTCCGTTCGTATAACGGTAGCTGACATTCTCAAAAGCAACCGTTCCGTTTGCCGGTCGATAAGGGATGGGGTCTTCGGGCTCGCGCTCCTCCGCGGCCATCCACATCGCAGCCAGAGGCCGGAAACGAGCCGCCGCCTCGACACTTTCCTTGATCATCATGCCGATCAGATGGAAGGGCTCATTGAGCTGGAGCAGCAGCGTGTTGAACAGCACGATATCGCCAATCGACAGGAGCCCTGCGTCATAGCGGGGCACGAGAAGCAGGAACGTGATTGCGAGTTGCAGCGTCGCCACGATCCCCAGGGCTCCGCAGAAGACGCTGCTCGCCAGGGCATAACGGCGCCAGTTGGCGAAGGTTTCTCCCGCGCTGGCGGCAAAACGCGCTGTGATCCAGCTCTCGCCTCGGGTCTGACGCAACGTATCGATAAGCGCAACCGCATTGCCGACGAGACGAGCGTTTTCCTGGCTCCTCGCCATCGCGGCATCGAGGAAGGGAGACACCCGTCCGATGCGGATATAGTCCAGCGCTATCACGATGATCCCGTAGACCAGGACGATCAGCGCCGTTTCCCAGCTGACGAGGCTCGCCAGGAGCATGGCACTGAAGATGATCTGGATCACGCCCGGTAGCAGACCACCGATGCCGAGCTGGACAACGATGTTGAGGGTCTGCTCGCCTTCACGCCGGGCATTCCCGATTTCGACGGCGTTGTGTTCCACGAAAAACTCGGGTGTCTTATGCAACAGGCGAGCAAAGAAAGACGAGTTCGCAATGAAACCGAGGCGTTCGGCGCACATGAAGACAAGAAAGCGCGCCGCTTGCCCGAACGCTATCGCGGCGCCGAAAAGCAAAGCGTAGAAAAGCAGTGTGCGCAGAGCGCCATCTGCGCCTGATCCGGCCGCCAGGGCATCGATGGCGCGGGAGAACAGATAGGGCGCCGCGATTGCGGCGAGCGCACCGGCAATCGCAGCCGCGACAACCATGAGAGTCGTCCAGCGTGCGTCGCGCCAATAGGTCAGCAGCAGCGTCCTCAGGATCGGGACGATGGCGATACGGTTTGCGGTCATGACGGCCTGTGATGCTTTGCGGTGTCGAGGGCTATAAAATCACCTTGAAGCAATACTATGGCCATAAAGAAAGCGGCCGCTCATGGGCCGCTTGCTCAAGAGCCGCTTTCGGCCAGGCGAGACGCCACGCCGAGTGACGCAATCGTGCGACAACGCACGCTATGCGGTGAACGTCGACGGACAGGTTGTTCGGCGACCTGTCAAGGCGTATTACCGAACTGGATCTGGACCTTCATCGATCGGGCGCGATCCGAAGCGATGTCGAGCGCCTGTCTGATGTCGTCGAGGGGCAGGCGATGAGTGATCAGAGGCCGGAAGTCCAGGACTCCCGCGCAGATCATTTCCACCGCTTCGCCGAATTCCGCGTCGAAACGGAATGTGCCCTGCAATCCGATTTCCTTGACGACCAGCCGGCCAAGCGGGGCGGTCACGTCGCCGGACAGCATGCCGACCTGCACAAGCGAACCGCGCGGCCGCAGGGCATCGATGGCGGTGGCCACGCCATCAGGGTGGCCGGAGCATTCGAAAGCCAGATCGAAGTGGTCGGCATCAGGTTTCAGGCCACCGGCAACGTTCAAGGTCTCGTGCGCGCCGACGGCGCGAGCAATGGCCAGCGCCCTGTCGTTGATGTCGGTTGCCGTGACGTGAATCGCTCCGCCAAGCCTCGCGAGCATGACGATCAGCAGCCCGATCGGACCTGAGCCGGTGACGAGAACGCGTGTGCCGAGCATCGAACGGCTGTGCTTGACCGCATGGAGGCAGACGGCGAGGGGCTCGGCGAAAACGGCGTCCGCCAGCGGGACATGGTCCGGCAACGGGTGCAGCTGGTCCTCATGACAGATGAGATATTCGGCAAAACCGCCCTGTACATGGGGCGTCCGCATGGCGCTGCCGATGAAGGTGCCGTTCGGGCAGTGCACCGCGTCGCCGCCGATGCAGGTCGGACAGCGCCGGCAAGGGCGGCTGGGGTTGATCGCCACCCGCTGGCCCTCGTGGAATCGCCCCACGCCTGCGCCCAGGGCGTCCACCGTGCCCGCAACCTCGTGCCCCAGGGTCAGCGGCTCACGCAGCGCGATCGTGCCGTTTTTCCCCTGCCGGTAGTAGTGCAGGTCCGAGCCGCAGATGCCGCCGACGTCGATTCGCAGGCGCAGTTCGCCCGGGCCGGGTGCGGGCAACGGACGCTCCTCGATGCGCAGGTCGCCCGCCGCGTGGAGAACCGAGACTTTCATTGACATTCCTCCCATTCGTGATTGTGCCACCGGCGGAACATTTTCCTATGCAGTCACATCTGACAACATATATGATGCATGATGCTTGACGCAAGGAAGCTCTCTCTCTAGTCTTTGCGCTAACGGGATCGGTGTGGCGCCGGTCCCTCGAGAGGAGGAATGCTGTCCCCAAGGGACAGCGAATAAAAAGGTCAATGCCTTGACAAACAAGCCGATAACACCCGAGCAGATTGCCCGGCTGCGGGAACGCGCGCAATTCGTACGCCTCGAAACGATCCGCCTGATCAGCATCGCCAAGGTCGGGCACTATTCTTCGGTCTTTTCCTGTGCCGAGATATTTGCGTCGCTCTATTATGACGTGATGAACATCCGCCGGGGCGACCCCGCTTATCCGGAGCGCGATCGTTTCCTGATGGGCAAGGGCCATGCCGCGGTCGGGCTGTTTCCGATCCTGGCGGACTACGACTTCTTCCCCAGGGAATGGCTCGACAGCTACACCCGTCTTGGCAGCCCGCTGGGCGATCATCCGGACATGCGCAAGGTGCCCGGCATTGACTTCAGCTCCGGCTCGATCGGCCACGCATTGTCCAACGGCGTCGGCATGGCGCTTGGTGGCCGGATAACGGGCAAGGATTTCAATGTATTCGTCCTGCTGGGCGACGGCGAGATGCAGGAAGGCCAGGTCTGGGAAGCCGCACTGCTGGCGGGCAGCCGGCGTCTTTCCAGCATCATCGCCATTGTCGACCGCAACGGCTACCAGCTCGACGGCAAGGTGGACGATGTGGTCGCCATCGAGCCCCTCGACGAAAAATGGCGCAGCTTCGGTTGGGAAGTACACGTCGTCGACGGTCACGACGTCGAGGAACTGACGCTGAAGCTGCGTGAGGTCAAGGCGGACCGGTTCCGCGAGCGTCCGTGCTGCGTCATCGCCAGGACACTGAAGGGCAAGGGGATCGGCTATATGGAAACCGAACCCGGCTGGCATCTGGGTTATCTCGGCCCCGAGGACGAGGCACGCGCCCGTGAGACCATCCTCGCCAGTGCCCGGCATGAGAAAGGTGCCCACCCATGAATGCGCCGAACACCCAGTCCAATCCGTCCCTGCTGAGTGAAAACTCCTGGCAGTATCGCGATCTCAATACGCGCGCGCCGAGCCTGTCGGTTCTCTCGGATACGCTGATCGAATTGGCCGAGGCGGGACATCCGGTGGCCGCAGGCACCGCCGATCTGCAGCATTCGAACGGTCTTGTCAGCTTCGCCCGCCGCTATCCCGAGCGTTTCGTGCAATTCGGCATTTCCGAGCAGAACATGGTCTCCGCTGCGGCCGGCATGGCGACCACGGGGCTGATCCCCTATGTCGCGACCTTCGCCTCGTTCCTCGGCCTGCTCGCGTGCGAGCAGATCCGCATGGACGTGGCCTATTGCGCCCAGCCCGTGCGCCTGATCGGCCATCATACCGGCATATCGCTCGGCTTCTACGGCACATCGCACCACGCCACAGAAGACATCTCCACCATGCGGGCCATTGCCGATCTGGCGGTGATCTCGCCCGCCGACGGTGCGCAGTTCCGCCAGCTCATACGGGAGTCGGTCTCCTATCCGCAGCCGATCTATTTCCGCATCCACCGCGGCCACGATCCGGTGGTCTACGATGCTGAGGAGACGTTCGGGATCGGCAAGGCCAAGGTCCATGCCATCGGCAGCGATGTGACGATCATCGCCTGCGGCATGCCCGTCCATGGCGCCAGGGCGGCAGCGGAGGCGCTGAACGCACAAGGCCATTCGGTCGGCCTGATCGACATGCACACCGTCAAGCCGCTTGACGTCGAGGCGGTGCTGGAGGCGTCCCGAAACTCGCGCGTTGTCCTGACTGTGGAAGAGCATAACATCCTCGGCGGTCTCGGCGCGGCAGTGGCCGAGGTGATGGCGGAGAACCCGCAGAAGGCGCGTCTCGTGCGCCACGGCATCAAGGACGAATACGCGCTGATCGCACCGCCGACGCACCTCTACCGTCATTACAAACTCGATGCGGCGGGGATCGAGGAGGTCGCAAGGGGATTGATCTGAACACGCCGGGCCCGCCGGTCGTCGTCATGGCCGCGGGCGGGCACAGCCGAGACAACGAACCGGCCCTGAAACCGGATGGTGCGACGGGGAGGGAGAGGCTTATGGAGATCGACGGTACGACGCGGGTCGTCGTGCATCTGGCATATCCGTCCGGGCATCTGAAAACGCCGCAACTCTTCAATGCGCGCGTCGCGGAGCGGGGGATCGGCGCGGTCCTGGTGCCGTGGCAGGTCCATCCCGACAACCTGCGTCAGGTGGTGGACGCCCTGCGGCTGAGCGAAAGCGTCGCGGGGATGATCGTCACCATTCCGCACAAGGAGGCGGTTGCACGGCTCTGCGACCGGCTCGACGGTCCGGCGGAGCGGCTCGTGGTGGCCAACGTGGTGCGCAAGGCCGAAGACGGTGCGCTGATCGGGCGCATGCTCGATGGCGTGGCATTCGCCGAGGGGCTGCGCAATGCCGGCCACCGGCTCGCCGGCGCGCGCGTCCTGATGGCCGGCGCAGGGGGCGTTGCGATCGCGATCGCGGACGCGCTGCTCGCGGCGGGCGTGACGGAATTGCGCGTCACCAACCGCACGCAGGCGCGCGCCGAGAAGCTCGTCTCCGCGCTGGCGGCGGACTACCCTGGCCAGACGGTGGGCCTCGGCACCCGCGATGCGGACGGCGTGGATATCGTGGTGAATGCCACCGCCCTGGGCATGCACGACGATGATGAACTGCCCGTGTCGCCCGATGCTTTCAAGCCCGGCGTGGTGGTGGCGGAAGTCGTGATGTCGCCCGAGGAAACGCCGTTGCTGCGCGCGGCGCAGGCGCGCGGCGCCACCCCCCATCCCGGCCGGCATATGCTAAGCGGCCAAATCGATTCCTTCATCGATTTCGTTCTCGGTCCCGAGAGGCCGACTGCCCGAGCGGCCGATTGAGTGAGGGGTACAGCGGCAGACAGGATTTTGAAAGGACAGGACATGATCATCATGGGTGCGCCCCGCCGCTATGTTCAGGGGGCGGACATTATCGACACTATCGGCGCCGAACTGAAGGCGATCGGCCATTCGGCCGTTTTGCTGACCGACGCAAGGGTCGGCGGGATCGTCGGCGACCGCGTCGCGCAAAGCGCCGCCGCGGCGGACGTGGCCGTCACTCCCCTGAATTTCGCCGGCGAGATCACCTATGCGGAAATCGCCCGTCTCGCCGGGGAGGCCAGGGACAAGGGCTTCGACATCGTGATCGGGGCCGGCGGCGGCAAGACCATCGATACCGGCAAGATCCTGAGCCGCGAAATCGGCGCCAAGTTCGTTTCGCTGCCCACGGTTGCCTCCAATGACAGCCCGACCAGCCATATCGCCGTGATTTACGACGAGAACCACAAGCTGGTGGGGGTCGAAAAGAACAGGGGCAACCCCGAACTTGTGTTCGTCGATACGGCCATCATCGCCAAGGCGCCGCTGACGTTGCTGTCGGCCGGCGTGGGGGATGCGCTGGTGAAATGTTTCGAGGTCGAGCAATGCATCGCCTCCGGAGGCCAGAACGTTTTCGGCGCCAGATCGCCGCTATCGGCGCTGGCGCTGGCCCAGGCTTGCTACAGGACCGTGCGCGCCCACACCGCCAAGGCTTTCGAGGCCGCGCGCCGCGGCGAGCCGGATGACGATTTCGAGGCGCTGGTCGAAGCAGCCGTTCTGATGAGCGGCCTCGCGTTTGAAAGCGGAGGGCTTTCAGTGTCCCACGGCATGACGCGCGGCCTGTCCGCGGTGCCCGCGATCGCCAACGCCCTGCATGGTCATCAGGTCGCGTATGGCCTCCTGGTGCAGCTGGTCCTGGAAAAGCGCGACGATGCGTTCCTGGCCGATATACGCGATTTCTACAAGACGGCGGAACTGCCGCTGAAGCTTGCCGATCTCGGTCTTGAGAAAGGCAGCAATTCGGCCCTGGGGATCATTGCCGACGCGTCCGCCGGGGCGGCGCACATGAAGAAATTCATTTATCCGGTGACGGCGGAAGGTATTCTTGCCGCTATCCGCACCATTGAATCCTGGTGAAACCGCGATGGCCGAGCAATTCCTGTCATCGCTTCCCAGAGGATTGGCGCCTTTTGCCCTGACGGATCGCGTCGCGTTGATCACCGGCGCGGGGCGGGGGATAGGCTTCTCCTTCGCCACCGGCCTTGCGCTCGCCGGCGCCCATGTGGTGATCAACGACCTGCACCACGCTGCCGCCGAGGCAGCGGCCGAGAAAATCCGCGCGCAGGGGGCAAGTGCCGAGGCATCCGTCTTCGACGTGACGGACCGGCAGGGCGTGGCCCAGGCCGTGGACGGCATTGTCGAGCGCAACGGGCGGCTCGATATCCTGATCAACAATGCAGGCATCCTGATCCGCAAGCCCATCGAACTCCACGACATGGACGACTGGAACCAGGTCATCAACGTCAACCTGTCGTCGCTCTATAACGTCTCCCGCGCATGCGTGCCCCATATGCGGCAGCGACACTACGGCCGCATCATCAATACCGCTTCCGTCATGGCGATCAGCTCGCGTCCGGGGGTGATCTCCTATGTCGCGGCGAAACATGGCGTGGTCGGGCTGACACGGGGACTGGCGGCGGAGCTCGGTCCCCACAGAATCACCGTCAACGCCATCGGGCCGGGTTACATTCTGACCGAGATGAACGCCAAGGTTCTCGGGCACGGCGATTTCGAGGAGACCGTCAACCAGCGCACGCCGCTTGCGCGCTGGGCGCATCCCGACGAATTGCAGGGTGCGGCGATCTTCCTTGCTTCCGACGCCGCGAGCTTCGTGACCGGGCATCTCCTGATGGTCGACGGCGGCATGACCGCCAATGCTTTCCTGACGGAAAGCGAAGATCTCGGAAAGGCAAGCTGATGGATGTCGGACCGCGCGTCACGCGCATCGATCTCGTCACGGCGCGCATTCCGTTGCCAGCCCCCGTGCAGCTCGGCACGCAGACCATCGTGCATCGCGACTACGTCGCGCTGCGGATGGAGCTGGAGGATTCCGCCGAGGGCTTCGCCTATGGCTATGACCGCGGTTTGCCGCTCTTCGACATCGTCCTGAAGGCGGTATCGGCCTATCTCGGCGAAGCGTCCTCCGACCGCAACCGGCTGATCCGTCAGGCACTGGGGCCGACGCCCGCACCCAGGGCGGCGATGACACGCGGGGCAAGTCTGTGCGATCTCGCTCTTTGGGACGCATGGTGCCAGAGCCGCCGATTGCCGCTGTGGGCAGTGCTCGGCGCGCAGCGCGGGCGTGTGCCGGTCATGCCGGTGATCGGCTACGGCATGACGCCAGAGAGGGCTGTGAGCGAGACGGCAGCGCTTGCCGCGCGCGGCTTCCGCCAGATCAAGCTGATGATCGACGGCGGCGACTTCGCGCGTGACCGGTCGGTGATGGAGGCCCTGGCCGGCGCGCTGCCCGGTGGGGTGAGTTTCGGCATCGACGCGCATTGGTCATGGAACAGTGTCGAGCAGGCGCTGCCCTGGTGCCGGCTGGCCGAGCGGCTGGGTGCCGTATTCGTCGAGGACCCTTTCGCGCCGACGCAGGCCGAAGCCGTTGCCGAACTCTCGTCGCGCCTCGATGTCCCGCTGGCGGTGGGCGAGGACACAATCGACATCTACGGGTTCAAGGCCCTGTCGGCGGCCGGCGGGATCCTGCGGGTCGATGCGACCGTCAGCGGCGGCCTGACGGGCGCCATCGAGGCGATCGCGCTGGCGCGGGCCTATTCGCGGCCCGTGATCCCGCATGTCTTTCCGCTTTTGCATGCCCAGCTTGGGCTGGCATTCGACACGGTCAGATGCGTCGAGATGATCATGCCGGAACTCGGCGCCGATCCCATCGATCGCTGTTTCCGCGAGACGCCGCGGCTCGATGCCGGCGACATCGTCGCACCGCAGGCTCCGGGCACCGGGCTGGCACTGGACTGGAACAAGATCGAACCCTTCGTCATTCGCCGGGAGGAACTCAAGGCATGAGCATCAATTCGTCCCGCTGGGGACATTCAACACTCGATCACACCGGCTTCATCACCGATGACATCGAAGCCTCGGTGAAATTCTGGACCGAGGTCATGGGGTTCGAAGCCAAGCCCATCGGCGAGCGCGTCCAGCCGTGGATCGGGACCTTCATGGGCGTGCCCGGGGCCAACGTGCGCCTCGTCCACCTTTACGGGCACGGCGGCCATATCGAGTTCATCGAGTTCCTCACGCCCAAGGGCGAACCGGTCCGGCCGGCGGGCAACGCGCCGGGCGCGGCGCATATTTGCCTGCGGTTGAAGGACGTCGCGGGACTGCGCGAGGACATCCTGGCCGCTGGCGGCTCCGATCAGGGTGACATGGTGGCCATCGGCGAGGGCATCGCGGCGGGACTGCGCGGGCTTTACATGCGAGATCCGCAAGGCATCCTGATAGAACTCGTGGAACTGCCGGCCGATGCCGCTTGAGCAGATTGCGGGGTGACGCGCTTTTGCAGATGGTCTATAGCGTTTTCGAGCGAAGTGGATACCGGTTCGCGTGAAGAAAACGCGTCAAACCAAAGAGTTAGAGAATTTCAGCGTTTCCATGAAACAATGAAGTACTCTGAGCACGGCAGTATGGTCGTGAGGAGAGGGATATGGCTGTCAAGCCGATGGTTCGTGAAAACCTGTCGACGCAATTATATAACAACCTGCGCACGGCTCTGATGGATGGCCAGTATTCTCCGGGCGAACGGCTGACCATCTCCTCGATCGCCGAAGAATATTCGGTGTCGATCACGCCGGTGCGGGAGGCCATCTTCCGCCTCGTCAGCGAGAAGGCGCTGGAAACCCGCGCCGCGACATCGGTGCAGGTGCCCGAGCTGTCGGTGGAGAGCCTGCGCGAGATCCAGAGCATCCGGGTCGAACTGGAGGGGCTGGCCGCGGCGCAGGCCGCGCTCAAGATCGATGCCCAGCAACTGGCCGAACTCGAGGAACTCAACGCGCGTTTCATCGCCAGTGTCGAGACGAGCCCGGCAACGGCGAGCTTGCTGAACCGGGATTTCCATTTCGCGGTCTTGCGCCTGTCGCGGATGCCTTACGTCGAAGGGATCTGCGAGAACATGTGGGTGCTGATGGGGCCGTTCCTGCGGACATTCCATTCGCGGATGCCGCTGCGCGAAATCCGGGGGGAGAACCACCGCCATTTCGATCTCCTCAGGGCGCTGCGCGCCCGCGACGCCGAGGCAAGCAGGCAGGCAATGCAGGCGGATATACGCTGGGGCGAGGAAATGCTGCGCACCATCGAGGCCGAGAGGAAGCAGGAAACGGCTTGAGCGGCACGGCCGGCAATTGTCGGGGCGCACGGCCGGCGAAAGCATCTGCCGCTGTTGAATAAAGGCCGTGCGATCGGAAGGACGTTTCGGGACGGTGATCCGGCCGAATGTCGTCTCAATCGGGGGACAGGCCGGCGCCGGCCATTCATTGCTCATTTTTGATCCGGGGCGGCAATCCCGCCCCTGTGCCTGCTTGCGCCGGCCGTCGGCCTTCGCGCGCATTTTCGAGGGTCTTCAACAGGGGAGCGATAAGGTGAAACTTTATTGTGGCATTACCTCGCCCTATTCGCGCAAGGTGCGCGTAGCGGCGGCAGAACTCGGCGCCGCGCTCGAGCTGGTCGAGACGAACGCGCTGGCTGAGACATCGGATTTCGGTCTTGTAACGCCGGTCAATCGCGTGCCGGCGCTGCTCACCGACGCGGGGCGACTGGTCATCGACAGCCCGGTGATCTGCGAATATCTCGATGCGCACTTCGGTCCGGCTCTGCTGCCACCGTCCGGCGCGGAGCGGTGGGACGTCCTGCATCTGCAGGCCCTCGGCGACGGCCTGATGGATGCGGCCGTGCCGTGGCGCTATGAAAATCAGCGTCCCGCGGTGCAGCAATCGCCCACCCGCATAGCGCTCTACCGCCGTTCCGTCCATCAGGTCGTGGCTGCCTTGGCGAAGGATCTCGGCACGCGCGGGCATGGGCAGCTTTGGTCGGGCGTGAATGTGGGCACGATCTCCGTCGCCTGCGCGCTGAGCTATTTCGAGTTCCGTTTCCCCGACGAGAGTTGGCAGCATGAGCATCCCGCCCTGAAACAATGGCTGGAGCGTTTCGCCGATCGCGCCTCGATGAAGGCGACCCCTTTCGCCCAATGACGGAAAGTGGGCCGGCGTCCGTCCGGGACAGGAATCGCAGAACATTTGCGGCCCCGGCGCGGCCCGGGAAGCGCCCTGATCGTCCAGGCTCATCGCATCATATGGTGCAGGAGCCAATTGAAGACTTGACGCAGCGCAAATGTGATGCATGATGCATGATACCTATCGGTGATGCCGCTGCATAAGACGAAAACACAAGCCAGTCATCGGTCCACCATCGCAAGATGCCCCAATAGGACCAGAGTCGCGAAAGCGACCTTCATGGGAGGAAAATAATGAAGCTGAATTTCACGCGTGCGGTGTTGCGCACTGCCGTCCTGGCAATGTCGCTGGTGGCCGCAGCCATGCCGGCCTGGGCGGCCAGTCCGACGCTGCTGCGGATGAACCTGGTCGTCTCCAATCAGGATCGGACCTTTCCCCTGTGGCAGGAGTTTGCCAGGGAGCTTGAAGACAAGTCCAACGGCACGCTGAAGGTCGAGATCTTCCCGAGCGAGGGTCTCGGCAAGACCGTCGACATGATCGAGGCCATCTCGCGCGGGGCGCCTGTGCTGCAGGATGGCGATCCGAGCCACCTGGCGAACCATGTCCCCGACTTTTCGATTTTCATGGCGCCTTATCTGCTGAAACACCCTGACGACATCGAGAAGGTGTGGAATTCGCCCCTGGTGGCCGAATGGGAAAAGAAGTTGCAGGAGCAGGGGTTGCGCTTGGTGACGCTGGTCTATTTCGGCACCCGTCACCTGCTGTCGAACAAGCAGGTCCATAGCCGCGACGATACGCGCGGCATGAAGCTGCGCAACGCACCGACCAAGATGTGGAATGAAGTATCGCGCGTGCTGGGCGGCAACCCGACCAATACTGCATGGTCGGAGGCCTACAGCGCGCTTGAACAGGGCGTGGCCGATGGTGCCGAGGCGCCGCTCGCGCTGTTCTATTCCTCTAAGCTGTTCGAAACCCGCCCCTACATCTCGCTCACGGGCCATCTTGTCGCGACCACGGCGATCATCATGAGCCAGAAGGTCTACGACAACCTGCCCGAGGACGCGAGAAAGGCGATCGACAGCGTCGGCCGCGCCGAGCCTGCCAAGCGTGTGCCCAGGATTCTGGCGATCGAGGAGGAGTTCCGCAAGATTCTGGAAGAACACGGCCGCGTCTTCAACGAGGTGGATCGCAATAGTTTCCTTCAGGCGGCCAGCGAAACTCCCACGCACTTTCCGGAATGGAGCGAAGGGACCTATGATCAGATCCGCGCTCTGACGGAGAAGTAGGGATCGCCCGTTTCACCCCGCCCGGCAACGGATCCACCGGCTGCGCCCCTGGTCTTTGGCCGCCTTCGACCTTCCCGCGCCAGCCTCGCCTTCCTTTGCCGGGCGACCCTGCATCGATGTTTGAGCGGGTTAGCCATGACCAAACGCAAGCCCATGTATGTCGTTCGCTACGTTCTTGGCAGTATCGAACCGGTTATTTCATCCGTGGCCTTCACGGTGATGCTGACGGTGATCTCGGCCAACGTCATCCTCCGCTTCACCACGGGCAATTCCCTCGTGTTTACCGAAGAGATCGCCTATCTCTCCTTCGGCTATTCGATATTCTTCGGTGTCTCGATGCTGTTCCGCATACGCGGAATGATCGCGGTGGATCTGCTGGTCGACGCCCTGCCGCCGCGATTGCAGCATCTTGCCAATATCGTCTGCTATGTGATCCTTGTCATCGTGAACGGTTACGCCGCTTATCTGGCCTATAAACTTGCGGCCAGCAGCTGGGTGCGCAAGACCGCCTTCCTCGAAATCCCCTATTTCTACGTGAATCTCGCACCGTTGATCGCCTTCGGGTTGATGACCGTCTACAGCCTCTGGTTTCTTGCTCTGCTGTTCCGTGATGAGGAACTGCCCGGGGTCGCCCTGGAAGAGCAGGTCTGAGGCAAGAGCAATGACGCCCGTCCATATCATTCAGCGGCTCGTCGGCGCGGGCCAATTGTGGGGCCGGACCTGAGATGACCTTTCTTTCATTCGTTCCGCTGCTCGCGATGTTCGGACTGTTCCTGCTCCGAGTGCCCGTCGCCCTGGCGTTGGTTGGATCCGCAGCACTTTACTTCACGTTCATCAACGATCTGATGCCGACCGAGATGATGGTGCAGAACTTGATGGCGACGACGGAGGCCTTCTCCTATCTGGCCATCCCGCTGTTCACCTGCGCGGGTGTGGTCTTCAACTATTCGGGCATCACCGAGAAGATCATCAAGCTTTCCGAGACGCTGGTCGGCCATTGGCGCGGCGGCATGGGGCAGGTGAACGTGCTGGTCAACGCGCTCCTGGGCGGTCCCTCCGGATCGGCCAACGCCGACGCGGCCATGTGCACCAAGATGATCGTCCCGGAGATGACCAAGCTCGGCTACGACAAGGCGTTCTCGACCGTGGTGACCGCGGCTTCGTCCTGCATCGCGCCGATCATCCCGCCGGGGATCATTCTGATCCTGTATGCGCTGGTCTCCGACGTGTCGATCACGCGCATCTTCTTTGCCGGATACTTGCCGGGCATCCTGATCTATATCGCACTGGCGATCACGGTCGCGATCATCGCGCGTCGTCGCAACTACCGCGCCTCGCGCGAGACGCGGGCAAGCGGGCGCGAGATCGTGGTGCAGCTGCTCGACTCGAGCTGGGCGCTTTTCCTGCCATTCGGTATCCTGATGGGGCTGCGCTACGGCCTTTTCACGCCGACCGAGGCGGGTGCGGTCTGTGTCCTCTACTCGATCTTCGTCGGCGCATTCGTCTATCGCAAGCTCAAGCTGCATCATCTGCCCGCGATCATGCTGGAATCCGCGCTTGCGACGGCCGGCGTGATGTTCCTGATCTGCGCCGCGAACGCCTTCTCGGCCTATCTGACGTGGGAAGGCATACCGGGCATGGTCGCCTCCGGGCTGACGTCGTCGATCTCCGACCCGCTGGTGATGCTGATTGTCATCAACCTGATCCTGCTTGCGGTGGGCGCCTTCTTTGAAGGAGGCTCGGCCATGATCCTCATGGCGCCGCTCTTCGTGCCGGTGATCACCGGCATGGGGATCGATCCCGTTCACTTCGGGATCGTGATGTCGATCAACCTGACCATTGCCGGTTTCACCCCGCCCGTCGGCACGATGATGTTCATCACCATCTCGATCGCCAACGTCAGGATGACGGACTATATCCGCGAAAGCTGGCCATTCCTCTTTGCGTTGTTGGTGGTACTATTCCTGGTGACGATCTTTCCAAGTATATCGCTGATCGTACCGGAGCTCTTCCTTTAGATTGGCCTGACAGCTTTGGATCTGATGACATGAGGTGGCCGTCCATCAGAGTGATGATGTGAAACAGGGTCCGATGGCGTTGACCCCCAAGCATCAAGCGAGGGGCAACCATGGACTATTATGCCCTGGGGTCTATCTCCGTGCGCGCGGAGGAACCCCTTCCCATGGTTTACCGCTCAGGCACGGGCGCATCGGGCGGGCGCAGCATCAGCATTCCGTAACCATAGGCGCGGTGGCGGCCGATGCCCTGCGCCAACGCCCTGGCGAAGGCTTCCGGATCGGTCACGGTCAGCGTGCCATGCATCGTGGCGTCCGGCCCCTCGATCCCGCGGCTCTCGCGCAGAACCCGCTGGCGCTGGAACCGGACGAGCCGGGCGGTCTCGAGCCGGGCGCCTGGAAGGCGCTCGGTCAGCCAGTCGCGATAGACGGCCTCGCGGGTGCGGCCGGCGTCAGCCATGCCCTTCGGGTTGTCGGCGTGATCACGGAAGGCTTCCGAGACGAAGGCATCGCGCTCGCGCACCCGTGTTCCCTCGGTCAGCCGCCGTACCGGACGCAGCCGCACGTCGAACCCCAGCCGCTGGCCCGCCCGCGCGTCCGGCATGGGTTTGGCGCGCAGCAGGTCCAGCATCACGGCCTCCAGCATGTCGGGCGGGGCGACCATGCGGGCCGTGTCGGTCAGCGCTGCCGCGTCGCGGTCGGCATAGGCGTAGAGCGACCAGTCGCCCCGCCCCGGATCGAAGAGGCGGAAGGGCTGCAGCACACCCTTGCCGAAGAGGGCGGAGAGCAGAAGGTGCAGCACCGCCCCATCATCCTGCGTGCCCCCGGGGCCGAAACCGCGCCCCTTTGCCCAGAGGGCGAAGGCGCGGGGAGGGATCGGCAGGTGAATAAGATGCAGCATCAGGATTGTCCGGCGGGGGTGATCCGCCCCTCCGCCACGCGGCGGGTGCCGCCGTGCAGCCCGCTTCGCCAGTTGCGGCGGTCCGCGATCTCTTGGCTCTTGCCGGCGGCGGCGGGCCAGAGCGCGCGCATCTCACCATTCCCCGGCACGGCGATCAGCGCGGCGCGGGCATCCACCGCCTCGACCCACCTGTTAGCCTCCTGCGGGGCGAGCAGATAGTCCGCCGGCAGACAGCCCTTGCGACCGAGGAACAGCGGGCGCGCCGGACGGTCGAGTGCGGCGGCGATGTGGTCTAGCGTGGGGGCTTCATCTGCGGGGGAGAGATTGAGCACCACCGTCATGCGGGTGTCCGCGTGATAGTCGCGATAGCGGATGTGCGGGCTGTCATAGGTCGCGGCCCCACCGGCACGCTCCTCGATCCTGCCGCGCGTGGTCCAGCCCCTGTCATTGGCGCCGAGCTTCACGGTCTGGAAATCGGTCATCCGGCCGAGAGGCGGTTCCGCCTCGCGCCGCGCGCCGAAGACGAGCCGCTCCTGAAGCCGGTCCAGGAGGTCGGTTTGGTACCGCTCATAGCCCAGCGCGTTGGCGAGAAGCCCGGTGATCGCCGAGGCGGCGGGAAAGTCCCGCGTCGCGCCGCGGGAGTCGATCGCCGTGCCGCCGAAACTCGCGAGCGGCGCGTTGAGCCGCAGCACCAGCCAGCGCATCATGCGGCCTCCAGAATCGTGTCACGCACCCATTGCATGATCTCGGGCAGGGAACCGCGCGCCGCACTGGGCGGGACGGTTTCATCGTCGTTGCGCAGCGACAGGAAACGGCGGGCCTCGCCGGTCTGGTAAGCGGCGTCGAAGGCGGCGAGCTGCTTTTTCAATTCCTTCTCCGCCGCCTCGGTGCTTGCTTCGGTCGGCGTGCGGAACGCCTCGGCCAGGGATCGCGGCTGACGGTCTCCGGCCTCGACCAGCAGTGTCGTCGCATAGCCGTAGGGCGCGGTGGAGCCGAGCTTGGCGCCGGGCGTGACGGTGGCGATCAGGCCCACGAGCCGCGCCGCCACTTCCGCCGCCATGCTCCGGTCGGCGGCGAGCCAGTCCTTCGCCCGCGCTCCGGTCAGGTTCGAGACCAGCCCCGGCATGTCGATCACGACATAGCCGTAGAAGAGGCCCGAGGTCAGTTCTGACGCGCCGATATGGTCGGCTCCGGTTTCGTCTTCGGCCAGATCGTCCACCACGGCGAAATAGTCGCTTTCGCTTTGTTCGGCATGGGTGGTGAAGGCGTGGGCGACATGGATCGGTGCGTCGATGTTAGCCTCCGTGTCGGAGGTCACCATGCGCCCGAACAGCGCCGCCGTGAGGCCGCCGGGCAAGAGCGCGCCTTCGCGCATCGCCTTCATCGTGTCCTTGAAGGGCTTCGCCCGGGTGAATTCCTCAGCGGCTTTCTTCGCGGCTTCGGCATCCTCTGCAGCCTGGGCGATCTCGGCGAATTTTTCCGCAAGGAAGCGCAGTTCGGGCTCCCCGAACAGCAGCGGCTGGCGGTTGCTCTTGCCCTTGGCCGCGTCCTTGCCGTAGATGGCGATCTGGAAGGCGGGCTCGATCGCGTCGAGGATGTCGGTGGCGACCCTGCCTTCCAGCGGCACGCGGAGCCGCTTGGTCACCAGTTGGCGCGAGCGCACGGCCTCTTCCGCCCCTTCGATGCCGTGGATCGAGAAGATGCCGTTATCCACACGCCAGTGCCGCTTCAGGCATTGCGACGAGATGCGGGTGCGGGGCGCCCCGCCATAGGGCAGACGCTTCGCGAGCCCGCTGTCGTCGCGGTTCAGAAGGACGGCGGAATAGCTGTGCAGGCTGTGGATTTGCAGGAAACGCGGCTCAGGCATTGGAATCCTCTTTTCGGGCAGCCGCGTCGGCGGCGTAATAGTCTTTGGCAAGGCGGCGCAGCGGATTGCCCGGTGCGGCCCGATCGGCGTTGGGGAAGAGCAGCAGCTTCGCCAGTTCCCGCGTATCGAAACGGGCATCCTTGTTGGCCAGCACCCGCACCAGCCGCATCAGCGCCTCCCGCCGCTGGGGAAGAGGGGAGTTCAGCACCTTCGCCACCCGCAATTCGCTGACGCCGGCCTCGAATAAAGCCCGTCCCAAGGAGGTGTCCGCATCGTGGGCGCTGCGTTTTTCCGGGTTGGCGCCGGTGGAGGTCAGCAGCGCCAGCGCGGTGATCACCCATTCCCAGTCCAGGTCCTTGCCGGCCTGCGCCGCCAGTCCCTGCCCGTGGTAGATGCGCCAGAAACTCGCCACCCCGTCGCCGGGAGAGGCGCGGCGCAGTTCGGCCAGCGGGCCGGGCGGCAGTTTCGCAAGCGCCACGCCAAGGCCGAAGACTGCATCGCCGAGGCTTTTTGCTGTTGAGGCTTCAGGTTCAGGCATCGGCCGTTTCCTGTTGGGGAAAGATCAGACTGCGGTCGTTGACGAGAGCACTCTTGCTGCCCCAGAGCGCGCCGTAAAACGCCCCCGGCGCCCGGACTCGCGCCCGCCAGCGGTGTTGGCTGGGACAGGGGATGAATTCGGCGGCCTCGGTCAGCAATTGGTCGGCATATTTGATCAGATGGCGCAGATAAGAAGCCTTCGCAGCCTCGCCCTGTTCATGACGTTTCTGAAGTACGTCGAAGAAGTTCGCATCTGCCTCGGCTTCCAGCCGCCGGATATAGGGTTCGGCATGGGCGTAATCGTCCTTACCCGGCTTTTTCGGCGCGCCGCCTATGGTGACGACAGCGCAGGCGAAACGCAGAGCGGAGGAAATCTGTGCGATTTCCTTCTGTTGAAGGTCGGCGACCTGGCCGAGCGTCTGGCGGCGCTCGGCACTGGCAAGTGCTCGAATCAGACCGCGCCGCACGGGCACGATGCGCTCGTGAAAACCTTCGGTCTTGCCCTGTCCGCGTGTTATGCCGCGCGCAACCAGCATCATGTCGCCCTCACCCGGCTGAGCCTCCATCGCCGGGGGCAGGCGGAAAATTCGCGTCTTCCCGTCGCCGAAAAGAAGCCGGCACAGGACCCTGTAGGAATAGCCGCGCGCGTTCAGCGAGAACGCCTTGCCCTCGGCATCGTTCACCGGCGCCCAGAAATCGCCGGTCACGCCGTTGCTCGCCTTGGCATCGATCCGCGCTGCTGAGGTGCCGATACCCCGCACGATGAAGCCGTCGCCCTGCGGCGCGAAGCGGATGCGGCGGCAGATTTCGATGAACCACGGGTCGAGACGTGAGAGCCGCAAGCTCGCCTTGCCATCCCAAGGTTCCAGCCACAGCAGAGCAAGGCCCTCGTCATCATAGAGTTGATAGATGTCCGGCTGTTTCTCCCGCAGCGCCAGCATGGCGCGGATGTCGCGGCGCAGATGCGCACCCGGTCCGCCTGTGATGGGAGCGAGGCCCAGAAAAGGGCGGGCGGAGAACCCGCCGTTCATGCGGGCGATGCCGTACATGGTCGCGCCCAGAAATCCCTCCATCGTCTGCAGGCTGATCAGGGCGAAGAGCCATTCGTCGAGCTCGGCCTCTGTCGCGACCGCCGATTTCAGGTCGAAGTTCTTGGCGGTGATCAACACATCCAGCGCATCGGGCGTGGGGATGGTGTTCTTCAACACCGACAGGTTTCCCTCCGGCACCGGCGGTTGCAGGAAGGCGGGTTTCGACAAGTCGGCAACCACCAGACACCACGGCTCGTCCGCCCCGTCGGTCAGGGCCAGCAGCACTTCGGCCCAGCGTCCCGCATCTTCCGGTATTTCCTGTTCATCCGCGCGGTAGAGCGCGATGGCGGCAAGGTAGGCGAGGAACATGTGCCAGGCATGGCGCTGATGCGGGCGCAGGCCGGAGAAGCTTTCCACTTCGTCCCGCATCAGGGCGGCGAGGGTTTCAGAGAGGGTGAGGCGGCGCAACCCGCCACCGATGATGACGCGGATGATGGTCGTGGAGAGAACGTTGTATATCATCTACCCCCGCCTGTGCGAGGAAGCATCCATCTACCCAATACACTACTATATCTATACGGGCTTATCCCCGCATAGAACTCGCGTGGGGTGCTGATTTGTTGCTTATTTCCCCAGGTGATACTTCGCTGTCCGGTCGATCCCATCGGAAGGCCGCCTGCTCGAATGATCATGGGCATCAGCATACGGCGACGTCGCTGTGCATCAAGCCAGTAAATAAAGTATATAAATAATGGTCAATTTGACACGTGAGAGAGTCCGAACCTGTCATACACCAGCCCCGCCGCGTCGAAGGCAAGGCAGCCCGGCCCGCTCTCGCGCCATTCCTTTCCGCTCGCATCGGCCAGCCCGTCGATGGGCCAATGTCCGGGGACGGAAATCTGCGTGACTGTTGCTCCGAACGGGCCGACAGTGCCGTCGGCGAAAGGCACCTGCACCCGGTCGGCTCCGATCCGGGTCAGGATTTTCACATCCTCGGGAAAGCAATCGTCAGCGGTGCCGTCAAAAGCGCGGCTGCGGTCGATCAGGTTCAACCGGGCGATTTGTCCCTTGGCGATCCTGGAGCCGATCATCCGGCCGCGTGCCGCCGTCCATTCCGTTCCCAGTTCCTCCGCCAGACGGTCGAGCGTTTCCGGATCGGTCCCGGCCTCGACCAGCTTCCGGTTGTCCTCGGGAATGGTCCATGTGGCGCCCGTGCCGATCAGGCGGCGCACCGCCTCAAGCCCCGTGATATCCGGATAGACACCGCCACCCTCCCGGTTCGCGCCAAGACCGAAGCGCAGGAGCCCCGCCACGGGTTCCAGCAAGGCTGGCAGCAGCACAACGCAGCGGGCATTGCCGAAACCCGCTGGCCGATCCTGCCGGGCGTGGCGATGCAGTCGCCCGATCCGCTGTAGAAGAATGTCGATGGGACAAAGGTCGGTGATCAGATAATCCGCATCGATATCAAGGCTTTGCTCCAAAGTCTGACTCCCGCAGACGATCCGCCCGCCGGCGGGTGAGCTTTTGCCCATGGCCTCTTCCACCGCCGCATCCAGCAGGTGGCGATCCTCGGCGGCGAAACGGCCGTGGTGGGGGCAGGGGATGCCGTTCACCGAAAGAAGCGGCGCGGCCGGGTCCAGCGCCTCGATGGCGTGCTGGACGGCCACGACCTGATCGACGGTGTTGCGGATCACCAGCACCCGCGCACCTTTCCGCGCGGCGTCGAGCGCTGCGCACGCGATGGCCTCCGGGTCGGCTATCAGCGGCGTGGAGGTCACTTCAACCGTCTTCTGACGGTCCGGTCCACCGGGGGCGATATGGGTTTCCTTGCGTCCCTCGGTCCAGCTCAGGGCCGGATAAGCCGGGTGGCGGTCGGGTTTCGCCTGTGGACCGCCCAGAAACTTTGCCCGGGTGGCGGCGCCGAGGGTTGCCGACATCAGCAGCGCATGGCCGCCGCGCGCGACGTGGTCGCAGACGACACACTCCACAACGGCACTCATGTAGCTGTCGGAGGCGTGTACTTCGTCAATCACGAGATAGCTGCGCGCCAGCGTGGCGGCGCGAAGATGCGCCCATTTCACCTGCAACCCGGCCAGCATGACCTGATCGACCGTGCCCACCGCCACCGGCGCGGCGAGGAAGCGGCGCGGCGTCTCGGCCGACCAGCGCGCCTCGCGTTGGGCGGCGTCGGGGTCATCGCTCCATTCCACGCGCCAGTCCGGCAACGCCCAGCCTTCGGCCTCGCCTGCCTTCAGATAGCCGGGGAGGGCCAGAAAGCATTCCGCCCGGAAGGCTTCGCGGGCGGCGCGGTTGATCCGATTGTGGATCTGGGTGGCTGCGGCGCGGGTCGGCACGGCGAAATACAGCCCGTCCACAAGCCCGGCGGCGAACAGGCGGAGAAAGCGCAGGAATGCCGCTTCGGTCTTGCCCGATCCGGTTTCCGATTCCAGCACCGCGAGGCGGATGTGGAGCGGCAGATCGGCCAGCGCCTTTTGCATCGGGCGTGCATCAGCCTTCTCAAGCCAGCCGAAAAGTCGAGTGAGAGGGGCTTCCACGAAAGCGTCCCGCAGCGCCGTCACATCCACCCGGATACGACGCAACACCTCGGCTGCATCTTGAGGAGCGGCGTTCTGCCGGTCCAACGGGAAATCATCTTCGCGCGATCCGATCTGATCGGCCAGCGCCACAAGCCCCGCGAAGAAATGCTGAAGCTCAGGGCTGTGAGGCAGTTCCGGCCCCGGCCCGAAAGCCAGCGGATAACGGGCGCGGCATTCCCTTCCCACGACGGTCGCCGCCTGAACGGGGTCATAACCGTCGCGCGGTTTCCAGTCTGCAGCGTGGGCAATTTCCCCGCCGTTGATCGGTCTGCCGTGATGGGCGAGCGCGGCAAGAAGCAACCTGTCCGCAGCCTCTCCCCAATTCGCCATTTCCGGAAGTGCCAACGCCCTCGCGACGGCCTGCCCCTCGGGCGAAAATACCTGCCAACCCTGCGCCGTGTGTCCGGCCTTGAGTCCCGGGTTCATTGCCCTGGCCTGAAACGCGCTGCTGAGCTTGCCCAGATCGTGCAGATAGGCCAGCACACAAAGCCGCTCAATCGTCACCAGATCGGGATCATGACCGATCGCCGCAGCCAGCCGTGCGCGATAGAGCGGCAGGCGGATCAGCGCGGCGAAACACGCCGCCACGTCGGCCATATGATCCGTAAGCGGCAACCATATGGCCGGGACGGCGGAATATTTCCCCCAGGCGAAAGGTGGCAAAGCCATTGGAGTGTTGGGGTTCTGAAAAGTGGTGGACGACATTTTTTATGCTTTCAGAATAAAAAGAAAACATGATAATTATATCATTGTAGTCACAAATTGGAATGTGACCGAATTTAAAATTTCTGCGGAGAGTGATTGTTTGTTATTGCCTGATCCGTAGTGAAATTCTGAAATGGTAAGCTTATAAAAGGGGAATGTGCCGCGATTTTTATGCCTGAGATATTAAAAAATATAACGATATTTCCATTTTTGTCTGAATAGACAGTTGCACTGCATGTCGGTATCGCTGGTCGCCCCCGCAACCAACCTCACAAAGAAGGAGAGCGCCCCAAGCGTGGCTGTCGGCCTCTTCACGCGGCGACCTCCGGTTCCTGCGTAACGGGTCGGCTTTCGACTGTGTTACGTAACCGGCTGGCGTGCCTCGCGGGGGGCATGCCGAAGATCCGCGCATAGTCGCGGCTGAACTGCGAGGGGCTTCCGTAGCCCACGCTGAAGCCCGCGCTGGCCGCATCCATGGCGTCGCTGACCATGAGCCGCTGGGCCTCCTGCATACGCAGATGCGTGCGGAACTCAAGCGGGCTCATCGATGTGATCGCCTTGAAATGGGCATGGAAGGTCGAGCGGCTCATGCCTGCGATCTCCGCTGCCTGTTCGATCGGGCAGACGTCCCGGAAATGGGTTCTGATCCAGACGATCGCGCGGGCGATCTGGTTGAGCCGGCTGTCAGCCTGCGCCATCTGCCGGATGATGTTGCTGCTGGCTCCCGTCAAAAGACGATAGAGGATTTCGCGGATCGTCAGCGGGGCGAGCGCCTCGATGTCTTCCGGCGTGTCCAGCAGGCCCACCAGGCGTAACGCGGCACCGAGCAGCGCGGGCGTGGTCTTGTTCAGTGTAAGTCCCGCGGCAACCTCTCCCGCGTCGGGATGCCTTGCCGGATGGTGGATGGCGAGTTCGCCGAGCACAGCCATGTCGAGATCGATTTGCAGGCACAGATATGGCCGGTCCGCAGTCGCTTCGATGACTGCCCCCATGACAGGCAGGTCCACCGACGCGATCAGGTAGCTTGCCGGATCGTAGATAAAGGCGGTCGTTCCCAGCACGGCCCGCTTGCGCCCCTGCGCAACGAGGCAAAGCGTTGGCTTGTAGATGACGGGCATAGGCATCGTGGGCGTCGACGAGCGCAACAGCTTCACCCCGGGCAGCGGACACGGATGCGTGCCGTTCTCCGGGGCGTGGCGACCGATGATGTCCGTCAGGGCGGTAAGCTGTTCCATGTCCCACTTATCCCACGCGGGCAGGACGCTGAAAAGAAGGAAACGGTCACCTTCGGACAATCGTGCAAGCGTTTCGGATATATCGTCTACCGCCGACACGGCGGGATCGGCCAGATTCCAGGGCAGGAAAACAGCGACGTGTTCGCTTTCATCGGAGAGAGCCCATCCATGTCAAAGACCACTGCCCTTAACCACTATCGGTTGCTGGGACGATCCGGCGTGCGTGTTTCGCCCCTTTCGCTCGGCACCATGACCTTCGGCTCCGACTGGGGCTGGGGAGCGGACGGCGCGGAGGCGAAGCGCATTTTCGACGCTTACGTCGATCGCGGCGGCAACTTCGTCGATACGGCGGTCAACTATACCAATGGCACGTCCGAGCGAATCCTCGGCGGCCTGATCAGGGACAAGCGCGAGCGCATCGTGCTCGCCACCAAGTTCACCATGGCGCGCGACCATGGCAATTCCAATTCCGGCGGCAATCATCGCCTCAATCTCGTGCGCTCGGTCGAGGCCAGCCTGCGCCAGCTCGACACCGACTGCATCGACCTCCTTCATGTGCATGCGTGGGACTTCACCACCACACCCGAAGAGGTGATGCGCGGCCTCGACGATCTCGTCCGGGCCGGGAAGATCCTTTATGTCGGCATCTGCAACACGCCGGCCTGGCGCATCGCGCAGATGCAGACCATCGCCGATCTGCGCGGCTGGTCGCCGTTCGTCGCTTTGCAGATCGAATACAGCCTCGTCGAGCGCACGGTCGAATATGAGCTGATACCGATGGCGCAGGCGATGGGCCTCGGGGTTCTGCCATGGTCGCCCCTGGGCGGCGGCATCCTCACGGGCAAGTACAGCCGTTCGGACCTCTCGGACGAGAATGAGGCCAACGTCTCCCCGACGCGCAAGGGTATCATCGCCTCGACCGGCCACCTGACCGAACGCGCGCTGGATATCGCCGATGTGGTGGGCGAAATCGCCGGGGAAATGGGCGCCACGCGGTCTCAGGTCGCGCTCGCCTGGACGCTGCGCAATCCTGCAGTGGTCTCTCCGATCATGGGCGCACGCACGCTTGCTCAGGCAGAGGACAATTTCGGCGCGCTGAACATCATCTTCACCGACGGACAGCTCGAACGCCTGGAGCAGGCCAGCGCCCCCGCACCGATCTTTCCCGCGCGCTTCATCTCGCGGCCAATGGCGCAGCAGCTCATGTTCGGCGGCACGACAGTCGAGGGCCGCAGGTAAGTCTTGCACGATTTGAGGATCAAACCCGATGACCAGTCATTCCGTAAAGCAAGCGAGCGTTGCCGCAAGCGCGCTATTAATCTTGGCGCTTGCTGTCCAGAGCCAAATCGCGTCGGCGCAGTCCCCGGCTCTACAAGCGGACCGGCTGTCCCCGGCCGACCCCGCGCGCGGGTCGAGGGACGTCCTGATCCTCGCCAATCAAACGGAGACAAAGATGCATCAACACCCCTATGTCGGCATGTGGGTCACTGCGGACGGACACATTCGCCAGGAACTTCTTCCCAATGGACGGTACGACGAGGCACGCGGCACTCGGAAAAGTGCTTACCGGGGTCGCTATGAGATAGCCGGGAACCACATCAATTACTGGGATGACACTGGCTTCATCGCGGACGGCATCTTCGTGACCAGGGACGAGCTTCACCACGGCGGCATGGTGTTCTTCCGTGAAAAGTGACCAGCATGCCCAGCGTCGGGACGAGAAGGCTCTCCCGGTTCCTGGTGGCCACCCCGCATTGAAAGGATATGTGGATGAAACTTGGCCTTCCTTTTATGCGCAGCCCACTCATCGCTTTGGCGCTTATCGTCAACGCCACGGCTGCGCAGGCGAACACGGAAGACAGTCAGAGGGAAGAACATAACGAGGCGATCGTACGCGAGGCGTTCGAAGCTTGGTCGTCCGAAGGCGGCAACGTGTTTGGGATCCTCTCGCCTGACGTCAAATGGACCATCCTCGGCTCTGGGCCGGTCGCAGGCACGTACAAAGGCGTAGAGGAGTTCCTTCGGCGCGCGTCGCTTCCTCTGGTTCAAAGGTTGGCTACGCCGCTCAGGCCGACAGTGCATCACATCTGGGCGGCCGGGGACATGGTCATCATCCGCTTCGATGCGTCTTCAACAACCACCTCCGGCAGGCCTTACAACAATCAATTCGTCTGGATCTTCAGGTTGGACAACGGGAAGGTTGTGGAGGCCGAAGCGTTTCTCGATCTGGTCGCCTATCAGGAGGTGGTGGACAATAACCAGCCTCGCGCGCAGTAGGCCGAAGTCTGCAGGTGGCTGTAAAAGCAGGCAGCAGGCCTGGCTGCGCGGCGTGCGTGGATGTCTCACGCGAACGTCACGTCGGTCAGGTGTTGGGACGTCTCCCAGAGGCGAGCCGCGACGACGGTATCCAGCGCCTGCCTGGGCGGTTTCTCCTCGGCCGGACAGCCGCGCGTCCAGCCCAAAGGATGAGCATGATCCATCATCGCGACATCGCTACTGCCATGAAGCTTGCCTTGATCGATGGACGGATACATCGTCAACATCGCCGATGAGGCGCCCACCTCGATCTATGGGCTCGTCGCGCTGGTCGGCGGAACAATGGAGCCGTCTTCGGTACCGCTCGGCAATCCATGGCACCTCCACTTGGATGTCTCGCTCACGCGCAGCCCCGGTTTCCAGCCGATCGTGCGGACCGTCTATCAGGCAGCACAGGAAAACCTGATGTGACGCGCGCCGGCGACCGTTGAGCATCCAGGGCATATCCGGCCCTTCACAAGCGCCCTCGACGGCATTTCCTTGCTCATATCAAGAAGGCGCTCCAGGCAGAAACTGCAAAGAGCGACCTCCTGAGCACCTGATCCATAAGAAGCGCAGTCATAATATGTCATCGCGCAGACAGGCTTTGCTATGGCCCCGCGAGACCTCTCTCAACTCCGGCACTTCCCGCGAACAGGCCGGCAGGGCATAGGGACAGCGTGTATGAAATACGCAGCCGGGAGGCGGCGCGACCGGCGTCGGAACGTCTCCTTTCAGGATGATGCGCTTCCTCCTCGCCTCCATATCCGGAATCGCGGAGATGAGGGCTTCGGTATAGGGATGCTTCGGCTCGCGGACGATGCTTTTGCTCGGACCGATTTCCATGAGCCGGCCCAGATAAACGATCGCGATGCGATCCGACAGATATTCCATGATCGCCAGATCGTGGGAAATGAACAGCATGGTGAGGCCGTGCTGCTCCTTCAGGTCCTCCAGCAGCCGGATGATCTGCGCCTGAATAGACACGTCGAGCGCCGAAACCGGTTCGTCCGCCACGATGAAGCGGGGACCGACCGCGAGGGCGCGTGCGATGACGATACGTTGACGCTGGCCGCCCGATAGTTCGGCCGGTCGCCGGCGCATGAAGTCGGCCGGCAGAGAAACGTCCGCAAGCAGTTTCTCGACGCGGTCGGCAAGCTCGGATCCTTTGGCAAGCGACTGGACCCGTAGCGGTTCGGCCACGACATCGGCTACGCTCATGGTTGGATCGATTGATGCATAGGGATCTTGGAATATGATCTGTGCGGAACGGCGGAAATTGCGCAGCTTCGCAGCGTCGAAGCGCAGAACGTCCTCCCCCGCAAAGGTGATCTGGCCGGACGTCGGCTCAACCAGCCGCAGCACGGCGCGGCCGATCGTCGTCTTGCCCGACCCCGACTCGCCCGCAAGACCAAGCACCTCCCTCTGAGCGATATCGAATGACACGTCCTCGATGGCGTGTACATGGCCTACCACCCGCGAGAACAGGCCTTGCTTGATGTCGAAATATTTCTGCAGGTTCCTGATCTGCATCATTGGAGAAGTCGTCATGCTTCAGCGGTCCGAAGTTCGCGCCAACGATGACAGCGCACCCGCCAGTTTTCCGCCGCGCGCTCGAGCGAAGGCGGTCGCCTATCGCAGAGACCCGGGACACTGTGCGGGCAGCGTGGATGAAATGCACAGCCCTCGGGGAGCTTCGCAAGGTTCGGGACGTTGCCGGGGATCGGCTCGATCTTGCGGTCCGTTGCGCCCAACTCGGCGCGGGAGCGCATGAGCGCGGCAGTGTAGGGCATGCGCGGATGCCGGAAGACCTCCGGCAAGGGGCCCTCCTCCACGATCTGGCCAGCATACATCACAAGAACGCGCGACGCGATCTGGCTCACCAATCCGAGATCGTGCGAGACGAAAAGAATTGCCATATGCGTCTGTTCCTGAAGAGATTTCAGGATGTCGATGATCTGCGCCTGGATAGTGACGTCCAGCGCCGTCGTCGGCTCGTCGGCGATCAGCAAAGCCGGTTCGCCACTCAGGGCCATTGCGATCATCACGCGCTGGCGCATCCCGCCGGACAATTGATGCGGATAGCTGACCAGGCATTTCTGCGGACTTGGCACGCCCAGCCTGGTCAGCAGTTCCAACGCGCGCGTCCGCGCTTCAGACCGTGGCATGGAACCGTGCGTGCGCAGCGCTTCCACGATCTGGTCGCCGATGCGGTGCACCGGATTGAGCGAAGACATCGGCTCCTGGAATATCATCGCGACATCGTTGCCGCGCAGCCGGCGCAACTGCCGCTCGGAGGCGCCGACGACGTTGAGGTGCGAACCGTTCTTGCGGCGGATACGGATTGCGCCGCTGACGGAGACCTTTTGCAGCGGATGCAACCCGAGCAGGGTAAGGCCTGTCGTGGACTTGCCGGAACCCGACTCGCCCACGAGCGCCAGCACCTCGCGTCTGCCGATGGAGAAGGAGACGTCCCTCACCGAATGCACGTTCACAGCCTTGGCATGGAAGACGACATCTACGCCTTTCACTTCGACGAGCGGCGTATTGGGATCGGTGGCGGTCATTCAATATTCGTTCCAATAAGATAGAAGCCGAATACGGTCAGGGCGACCGCTGCGCTGGGCGCGAGGCTCATCATCGGGTTGATCGCGAGATAGTCGAACCCCGTGCGAACCATAGCCCCCCAGTCGGGAGTCGGCGGTGGAACGCCCAAGCCCAGAAAGCTGAGACTTGCCGAGGTGAAGATGGAGTAGGCGACGGTCAGGGCGAACTGGGCGGCGATGATGCGCAGAATATTCGGCCAGATATGGGCGCGGATGATCCAGAATGTACCCGCTCCCGCCGCTCGGGCCGCTTCGACGAAGACGGATTCCCGGATGGCGAGGGCTTGACCCCGGGCGAGCCTGGCAACGCGCGGCCAGTTGACGAAGCCCAGGACCAGCGTGAGGTTGAGAAGTGTCGGTCCCATGACTGCGGCGATGATGAGCGCCAGCACGAGGCCGGGCAGAGCCACGAAGAGGTCTATGAACTGCCGCGCAACCAGATCGACCCGCCCGCCCAGATAGCCCGCGGCAAGCCCTATCGGCAGGCCGACGATGAGAGCGATGATGGATGCACCGATGCCGACGATCAGTGACGAGCGGCCGCCATAGAGCAGTCGTGAGAAGGTGTCCCGGCCGAGATCGTCCGTTCCGAGCAGATAGGTGGAATCGGGCGGGCTCAGAAAAAATACGCTGCTCTGCGTTGGGTCGAACGGCGCCAACAGGGGAGCAAGCGCGACAACCACGACGATGGCGAGAACAATCACACTGCCAGCGAGTCCCAGCGGGGTCGAAAAAAGCGTCTTCATCCCTGGCACCGCCTGTGCGCGGCATCGCTTGCTCCGCGGATTGGGACTGTTTCGACAGGAATATGGGCTGCCCTGAACATTGAGCGGGCTCCTCGACCGTTAATGCATGACGAAGAGAGCAGCCGCTGACTCGCCGGAGTCGTCGATCATGATCGCCCGTGGCTCACCATGCCCGCGCCATGCGTCCGCTTCGGCCCCGCGAAACGCGCCGTCTGTCAATAGCTCGAATTGCCGCATTGGTTGTCTGACTCCGTGTTCCCCAACTGTATTGTTGTCTTATGGCATACCAACGTTGTTGCTGGCTGCACGTGCTGTCAAGCCGCGACGATGGTGGCTTGTTTCAGTGGCCGCCGCCACGTGTCGACCGTGGCAGGTAGGCCGCTTCGATGCGCCTGATTGCATCTTCGTCAAGCTGGACCGACAGGGCGGCGACGGCTTCGTCGACATGCTCCAGCCTGGTTGGCCCGACGATCGGGGCCGTGACGCCCGGCTGCGCGAGTGTCCAGGCCAGCGACGCCTGCGCGGGGGTTATCCCTTGGGCGGCGGCAACCCCCGCCACGGCGTCGAACACGGCATAGTCTGCATCCCGATGATAGTATTTCAAGGTGTATTCGTCGGTCCGGTGACGTTCGGTTGCAGCTTCGGAGTTGCGCCGGTCAGCACAGAGGAAACCCCGTGCCATGGGGCTGAAGGGCGTGACTGCGAGGCCCCTGTCGCGGCAGAACGGCAGCAACTCCCGTTCCGCTTCCCGATGGCAGGCATTGTATTCGCATTGCATGGAGCGAAAAGCGGCCAGCCCCCGACTGTCCGCCAGCGAGACGCAGCGAACGAAGCTCCAGGCGGGCATCTGCGCCGCGCCCACGTAAAGCACCTTGCCCGATTTCACGATGGCATCGAACGCATCGATCATCTCATCCAGATCGGTGTCCGGGTCCCAGACATGCGTCTGGAAGAGATCCACGTGATCGGTTTTCAGGCGCCGTAGGGAAGCGTCGATGGCATCGAACAGGTGCTTTCGCGAGAATCCCCGGCCGTTGACATGCTTCGCCATCGGGCTGCCGGCCTTCGTTGCCAATACGATCTCGTCGCGGCGCGCATATTCCCATAGCCGGTTGCCCAGGATCGTCTCGCTCGCCCCCGCGGAATAGTAGTCGCATGTATCGACGAAATTAATGCCCGCTTCCAGCGCGCGCCGAATGATCGGGCGGGCTGCCTCCTCGGGGAGAACCCACGACCGCCAGGCAGGGTCGCCAAACCCCATGGCGCCGAGGCCTATCCTCGATACCTTGATGTTCGTGCGGCCGAAACGGACATACTGCATCGACAATTCCCTTGTGATCTCATATAAGATGGTATACCATCTTATGGCATAGTCAAGTTTGAAATCCCACCTAGTCCTGGTTTCTCCGTGAGCCCGCAAGGAAGCCGACTGGACTGTCAGAAAGAGGTCGAGGTATGGAACAGTTGTTGCGGAAGATCGTGGTCAGCACGGAGCACATTTTGCTCGAAGGAAGCAGGAGGGTCGAAAAGCCCTGGCGGATGGCGGCAGCGGCGGCCGTGCTGACCAATCCCTGGGCGGGACGCGGATTCGTGGCTGACCTCGCCGTTGAAATACATGACATTGCTCCGAAGCTCGGCACCACCCTCGTTCCGCTTCTGCTTGAGGCAATAGGCGGTGCAGATAAGGTCGAGGCCTATGGCAAGGCGGCGGTCGTCGGCGTCAACGGCGAGGTCGAGCACGCGTCCGCCCTGATTCACACGCTGCGGTTCGGAAACCAGTTGCGAGAGGCTGTATCCGGAGTCTCGTTCCTGCCCTTCACCAACAAGCGGGCGGCTGCGGGGTGCTCGATAGATATTCCGCTCAAACATATCACGGCCGAAGGTCAGCGTTCGCATTTCCTGACCGCGACGCTATCGATCGCGGACGCGCCCGGCCCCGACGAGATCGTGGTAGCGATCGGCGCATCGACGGGCGGCCGCCCCCATGCACGGATCGGCGACAGGTACGAGGACATGAAAGCGATGGGCGTCGATCAGACGGGAGCCGTGCCGGCCTGATTTTGCTCGGGCCGCGCCGATGAAATTTGCGAGCAGCATCCGTCGGGCCGGGTTTCCTGCTATTCCGGAGCGTCGAAACCGGGGCTGTCAGCTGTTCGCGCGTTCGGCCCGTCCTGTTCCTGCTCCTGCTTCTGCAGAAGTTGATCGGCAAAGCTGGCCGAGCGGGCCACATAGCCCCGGCACGCCTCCGCGGCTGCAGGCCCATCGCGATGCTCCAGGGCTTCCACGATCAGTTTCATCTGTGCCATGGAGCCGATGAGACGTTCTCTGGGCGCTACGCGGATGGTAGCCTGCCGGAGGAGGTTGATGCGTGTACGCAAGGTGTGGACCAGCGAGAAGGCCGTCTCGTTGCCTGCTCCAGCAAACAATATTTCAAAGAAGCGGTTAATTTCGCTGCTGTATGCCTCGGCATCCGTGAGCGAGACGCGTTCGACGCGTTCATACGCCTCGCGGATCGCCTTCATATCGTCCTCGCTCGCCCGTTCGGCAAAGTGGCGGGCCGCTTCTGCCTCCAGGGCCATGCGGACTTCGTAGATTTCGAGAGCCTGCTTTCGGTCCAGCACGGAAACGAACATGCCTTTCGTGCCACGGCTTTCGACGAGCCGTTCCGACTCCAGATACCGCAGCGCTTCGCGAATGCTGCTGCGGCTGACGCCTACCTGCTCGCACAGATCCCGTTCGACCAGCCTTTGTCCCGGCTTGAGATGGTTGGAAAGGATGGCGTTGCGCAGCGTCCTGAGCGTGCGCTCTCTGAGTGGTTCGACTTCCTTTTTGACCCAAAGCGAATTTCCGGTCCTGGCCATGGTCCCTCCCAGCAAATCAGCATGGCCTCTGCCGGGCCTTGCCGCAGTTGTCATATGCCTGTCCTAACAAACACGTCATCGGGGACAAGCCATTTCATGTTGAACCTCAACGGGTACGGCCTCAAAAAAATGATGGCAGGATGGCCTAGCCGTCCTGCCTCGGGGCCTTTCCTGTTGAGGCCGAGCGCTTCTCAGGCGGTTTTCCAGACATCGCGGAAGCGCGGAATCTCGTCCGCGACCCAGACGAAGTTGCGCACAGTGTTCTGCATGGCGCCGAATTCGATCGAGAAGAAGAGCGGGATATAGGGGAGGTCGTGCGTCATGAGCGCCTGCGCCTGCTTGTACAGCGGGATGCGCTCGGCGTTGTCCGTCAGATTGCGGGCTTCCGCCAGGAGGCGGTCGACCTCGGGGTTGGAATAGCGGCTGGTGTTCGCGCTGGACTTGCTGTCGAACAGATAGGTGAACAGCCCGTCCGGATCCGGGCGCTGGGTCCAGCGGATCGGCAGGAAGCTGATGGCGCCCTGGATGAGCTGGGGGTACCAATCGCTGACGGAAGCGGGCGTTATCTTGACCTTCAGTCCCACGGCATTCATCTGTTCCTGCGCGAGCTGGCTGACCTGCTGGTAGATCGGAACGGGCTGCGTGGCCAGCGGCAGCTCCGTATCGGCGAGCGAGCCGATCTCGGCAACCAGCGCCTTCGCTTTATCCGGATCATATTCGTAGGATTTCAGGTCGGGGTCGTGCCACCAGAGTCCCGGCGGCGTGAAGCCTTCCGCGATTTTGGCCTGGCCGCTGGTGATGATGTCGACCATGCGCTGGCGATCGATGGCATGGGCCATTGCCTGCCGCAGTTTCAGATTGTCGAAAGGCGGGCGGTCGACGCGCATCTGGAGGGCGAGCCAGCGGCTTCCGGGGCCGGGCGCGAGATCGATGTTGGGAGCCTCTCCGAGCGTGCGGACGTCGAGGGGCGAGAGCCCGCTGACGAAGTCCACCTCCTTGGTCAGAAGCCGAGGCACGCTGACAGCGGCATTGGAGATCAGGATGAATGTCACGCCGTCCAGATAAGGCTTGCCGTGTTCCCAATAGTCGGGGTTCTTCTCCACGACGATCCGCTGGTTCTGTATCCAGGACTTGAAGACGAAGGGCCCGGTGCCCACCGGGTTCCGCCCCAGATCGGTGCCGTATTTCTCGGCTGCCTGCGGCGAGATCATGAAACCTTCACGCTGCCCCAGCATGCCGAGCAGACTTGGCGCGGGGCCCTTCAGGTTGAGGACCAGCGTATTGTCATTGGGTGCCTCGATGCTTGCAATCACCTCCGTCAGTTGAGAGCGCGACGGCGAATTGACCTCTTCGTCCAGTCGGTGTTCGAGATTCCATTTCGCAGCGGCGGCATTGAAATCGGTTCCGTCGTGGAACTTGACGCCGCCGCGCAGATGCAACGTCAGCGCTTTTCCGTCCGGAGCGGTTTCCCATGATTCCGCAAGCTCCGGAATGATGGTGAAGTCTGGTGCCAGTCCGACCAGCGTGTTGTAGATCAGGTAGAGCGGCTGCCGCTCCGAGAAATTGATCTGGAAGGTCGGATCGAGCGACTTGGCGTCGTTCTGCATCGCGACAGTAAGCGTTCCTCCCGAACGTGGGGTCTCCTGGGCCAACGCCGCTGAAATTCCGCCTAACGGCATTGGAACAGTCGAAAGGAGAGTAAGCTTCAGAAAGTCCCTGCGTAGCATGTCTGTTCCCTCTTAGTTGTTGATCAGGACAACCGAATCTGGGGATTCGCCACCGCATAGAGGACATCGGCGAGCGCGTTCATCAGAACTACGCCGGCGATGGTGATCATGCCAATGGCAAGCATTACGGGATAGTCGCGGGTGATGATCGAGTTCACGAGCAGGTTTCCCATGCCCGGGATCGAGAACATCGATTCGGTGACAACGGCCCCGCCCATGAGCTGACCGAGGCTGAGGCCGACATAGGTTATGACGGGCAAGATGGCGTTCGGCATTACGTGTCTGAAGGATACCGCCGTCTCGCCCAGGCCCTTGGCCTTGGCTACCTTAACGAACAGCTGCTTGGAAACCGTCTCGTATTCGGCGCGATAAATGAGCGTGAAGGAGCCGTAATAGTAGGCTGAAAGCGTCAGTATGGGCAGAAAGATATGGCGGAGATGGGTGAGCAGCCCTTCCGACCACGGCGCCCATCCGATGGTCGGGAACCATCCGAGCTTGACCGAGAAAAGGAAGACAAGGCTGAGGCCGAGGGCGAAATTTGGCAGGGTGATGCCGACCATGGCGAAGGCCGTCGCAACCGGTCGTATGAGACGGGTGCCGAAAGTCAGGCTGTTCACGCCGACGGCAATCAGGCCGGCGAAGAAGATCGCCAGAAGTCCCAGTTCGAGGGTCACGGGAAGGCTGGGAAGGATGATCTCGGCGACGGTCTGGTGCGTGGAGTAGGACCGCCCCAGATCGCCGCGCAATGCGTTGCCCATCCATTCGAGATACTGGACCGGGAGAGGCCGGTCGAATCCGAGGCGTGTGTTCAACTCGGCTATGCTCTCGGCGGTGGCGTCCTGCCCCAGCATAAGGGCGGCAGGACTGCCGAGAAGTCCGGCAACGCTGAAGAACAACAGTGCGGTAATCAGCAATGCGCTCGGAATTGCCCACAGCAACCGCCTTGTCAGGATCAGGAGCATGCGTCCTCGCCAGCCGTTTCACCTGTCAGCTTCGCGAGCAGGAAATTGCACGGGGCGGCGAACTCCTCGGCTGCCACGGGTCCGAAGAAGCGGGCGCGCAGATAGCCGTGGATCATGCGCGGGGCGGTCCGCAGCACGACTTCGTTGCCGGCCGACGCCAGCCGGTCGGCATAGGCCCGGCTGTCGTCCGCAAGGCAATCGAATTCTGCAAGATGGACGTGCGCCGGCGGCAGGTTCCGTAGATCCATCGCCTTCAGGGGCGCCGCATAGGGGTCCGACGTCGGGCGGCCGGAACCGAGATAGGCATTCCAGGCGCGATCGATCGATGCGGTCGTAACAGGCGCGTCGGCATAGAGCCGATAGGCGGGAGCACTCAGGTCATCCGTCAGGCATGCATAGTTCAACGCTTGCGCCCGAATGACAGGTTCGCCGCGATCCCGTGCCATCAGGCAGACAGCGGCGGCCATGTTGCCGCCGGCGCTGTCTCCCCAAACGGCGAGCCTGCGCGGATCAATGCCATGCCTGGCTCCATTTCGCGAAAGGTACAGCAGCACGGCGTAGCAATCTTCGACCCCGGCCGGAAACGGATGCTCCGGCGCCAGGCGGTAATCGACAGATACGACTATGCAGGACGTATGGTCCGCTATCCCCCAGGCTATGGGGTCGCCGCTGTCGAGATTACCCTTCGTAAAGGCTCCCCCATGCAGGTAGACGATGCAGGGGGAAGAGGCGGCGTCGGACGATGAATAGATTCGTACCGGAACGCGGCCATTCCTTCCTGCGCCGGGACACTCGAAAGCGGTGTCGGTAATTTCCATGCCCGCAGGATAGGGCCGCTGCATCTTGCGCGCATAGTCCTCCCACCCCTTCCGAAGGACCTCGGGATCGGTCGACTTCGGCAGCGCATGCTTGGCCGCCAGCAACTCGTTCATGTCGGGATGGGCATCCGATTCACGCCAAAGCATTCGACACTCCCCAGCATGTCCAGAGCGCGTTCCGATCGGACGGAATCGTCTGATCGATGAGAATTCGCTCAAAATCAAAAACCTAGAGCATGTCAGTTTCCGTGAAATGATGGCATGCTCTAGAAGACTCCGTAGCCCGCCTGCGAGCGCGACCGCTCCGAAGTCGGCGCCCAGGTCCTCACTTCAAGCCCGTAAAGATAATGGAGGTCCCCGGCGTCGATCGGTACGCCGTTGGCCAGCGCGTCGGCAAAGTGGCCGGTGAAGTCGATGGATCGAACGCCCTGCCCCGGGCGCAACGCCGCGAGCAGCCCGTCGATCGAGGGGCCCGGGTCTGCAACCGCAAGGGCGCCCATACGTCCGCGTCGGCCGCCGGCGATTTCCTCGATGTCGCGCAGAACCCGCTCCCGCATGCCGGCCGGGACGACGCCCGCGACACCCGACAGGGCGCTGCGCAGGAGGTCCCCGGTCTCTCCCTCGAAACTCCCGTGGATGAATTCGCATTCGGCCCGGCCCGGGCCGCCGCGCACGATCATCCACCCGGCAGCAGGAAACCCGTCGGGCAGGAAATCGTCCGCCTCCGCGCGATAGGAGAGAAGCCCGGAAAGCCGCCGCTGCGCGAGCAGATGGGCGAGCGAGGGAAGGAGGCCGAGGCCAAACACGCCGTCCGCAGCGACATGGCCGATGGTCGCGCGGCGCGCGTCACAGGTCGCCAGATCGATTACCGGTGCGCCGATTTCGAGAAGGTGCCGTCCGAGAGCCTGAACAGTCCGGCCCGCGCTTGCGTCGCCCTCATGCCGGCATTGTCCGGCCATGAGCGACTCCCCTATGGCGTCTTCCGCCAGACGAAGACCTCTTATCGCCTGTCCGCCGACAGCTTCCGACCATGTCAGCAGGCGGACGCCACGTTCCGCGATGCCGAAGGGATAGCCTATGCCGCGCAGTGCCCAACCGCCGACACGCGCGATCTCCGATACAGAGGATAGAACCGCGCTCATGCGACATCCGCCTTCTGAGGCACATGGGGTTGGAGGGGAAACTTCCAGTCGTCGACGGTGCCGCCGCTGATATCCTCCGGCAAGGGCATGCCCTGGAAGAATACCCCGCGGACATAGCGGATGCTGAGCGGGGTCGTGCATTCCATCCCCAGGACGGACAGGAAGAAGCGGATGAGATGCGCGGGGATGAAGTCGCGGTCGATCAGATTGTCGCGGATTTCGGCATAGGGCACGCCTGCCAGATACTGGACACGGGCCGCACCATAATAGAGATCGGGCCTATCCAGCAGAACCTCGGCGAGAGGCGTCTCGGCGGGGTAGCTCGCCAGCACGCAGCTCAGATGCTGGATGCAGCCGATATGATCCGTGAATGACTCGAACTCCTCGTGTGGATCGAGAATGCGTTCGCCCCGCCGCTGTTCACCATTGTCGGCGGAATGATACCAGAAGTGCCGGCGCGTCCCGGATGGTCGCAGGTCGTAGCGAAGCGCCCAGCCATAGTTCTCCATGAGCAGGCGTCGAAGCTCGCCAACCGAGGTCTCGGGCCGGACGTCCCGGTCCCGCCACATGCCCGCTGGCAGATAGGCGGCAGCGGAATCGGCGAATGCCGGGTAGAGATCGATCAGCAGCGAATTGAACTGCTCCGCCGTCTCCATGTCGAAACGCGCATCCACCCGTGCCGCAAGCTCGCCCCAGTCATCGAAGCCGGCCGTCCCCGGTGCAGGGAGCAGCGACCGGAGGGCATCGAGGTTCTTCGCAAGCCCGGCGGGAGGGACAACGTAGTCCTCGCATTGCAATTCGATGGAGACGTAGTACGCCGACGCCTTGCGCAACATCGCGTCCATGCGCTCGACACTGGGCGCATCCGGCTTGCGGGTCGCGGCGTAGGCAAGGGACAGTTCCCGCACCAGCAGCCAGGCTGCCACCCATTCAGGCCAGCGTTGCAGCGCCACGCACATGCCCTGCCCGGAAGAGTTACCCACGCCGATATAGCGCGCGATATCCGGAGAAAGCTGCGCAGCTTCCGGATTGCGCGCCGCAGCCACGCCGTTGACGAGATCGATGGAGACCTGCCGCACCATGTAAAGACCGAACAGATCTGCAAAGAAAGGGTGGCGGAAGGGGTGGCCCTTCGGGAAACCATCCACGGAGAGGGTTCCCTGACGTCCACTGCCGAGATAGCCGCCGTTGCGCAGGATATAGCCGGTTCCGCTGCCGAGCACGGCAGGATCGGGCTGCTCGCCGGCGATCAGTGAATCCACCACATGGTCGAAATACCGCACGCTGCGGTTGGCAGGAGTCCATCCGGTCACGTCCGAACGCGTACGCATGGCGGACGCGTCGCGAAGATCGAAGGTGCGGAATTCCTCGGCTATCCGATCTTCACAGGGGTTACCAACAAAGATCGCGCCAAACATGTCGCGCTTGGCGCCGTCGGAGCGCCTGCCCGCCTTTTCTATGCCATCCCAGGCATAGGTTCGGGCTATGTAAGTGATGGGGTAGCCGTTGGCGTCGATCCTGTAGACGCCGTAGCCGTCTCCTTCCCGGTCGCAACTGAATCGCTCCCGCCTGATGGTCCAGCGCTGCAGGATCATGTGGCGGGCCAGAACGTTGGCGAAGCTCAACCGCGTCGCCTTGATCGCGCCGAGACGGGGACCGGTCATCAGCCCTGCCGCGTCCCGCATCCTTTCCAGAACCGCCTGCGCTCCGTCGGTCCCCGTGAAGGTGCGGAGCGTGTCGCCAAGGATTGGGGGAAGATCGGTAACACCCTGTCTCATGTCTGCGATGCTATGGTATACCATATGGCGCTGTCAATATGGATTCCTGCACTTTGTTACGCTCCGAGGCTTCCGGCGCGACGGAAAAGCGGAGACTCGCAGCGGTGCATCGCAGGGTGGTACGCCGCCGGGAGGGCCCCGAAGGCGTTATTCCGGTTTTCAGGATTTCTGATTACGGGAAAGCGCATTCAAGGCGACAGCCGCTGCGGCATTGACATGCCGGATACAGGCCGTGCGCGCCGCTTCCTCATCCCTGGATGCCAGTGCCTCGTACATGGCCCGCATTTCGCTGATAGCGTCGAAGGTACGATTGATCTGCACCATCGTCATATGGCGGAGAATGGCTATCTTGGCGAAGATCTGCTTCAGCATCTGTTCGATGATCTGGTTGCCGCAACGGGTGACGATAATGTCATAGAACTCCCGCTTGAGGTCGTTCACGCGCATGATGTCGCCGTCGGCGCATGCTTTTTCCATGCCCCGCAAAGCTCTCTCAAGCAAAGCCAGATCCTCGTCCTGCATGTGCTGGAGAAAGAGTTCGACAGCCTTGACTTCGAGGACAAGGCGCACCGTGTATATCTGTTCCGCCTGGTCACGGCTTATGGTGACGACGGTCGGCCCGTGATTGGGGATGTTGACAACCAGCCCTTCAGCCTCGAGCGTCCGCAAAGCTTCGCGTATGGCGGTTCGGCTGACACCCGTCAGGTCGCACAGCATGCGTTCGACAAGACGTTGGCCGGGCTCAAATTCCCCGCTGATGATGGCCTTGCGCAGCGCATCGCAGACTTTGTGCGTGAGCGATTGCTGTTCCCTGTCGATGCGCAGGGAATAGCCGGCATTCTGATCGGTCAGATTGTCCAACACGGCGGTTCCTATATGCTATCCATCGGTCTTGTTTTTTCCGGTCTCCGCAGCCGGATCGACGACGGCACCCTTCACATGCAGTTTCAGCTCGGCCGACTGGCCCATCGCCGTGGGCATGGCGAGGTCGAGCATGCTGCGCGTCTTCCTGCTGACCCGAGCACAGCGTGGCGCACTTCCAACCCGGTCGCGAACTGTTCACTTTCGCTCATTCTTCCTCTTTTCCGGCGTCTTTCTCCGTTGTCCCGGCGGACCATTGCTTAGCTGCCGGACGGCTGTATGACAATATGAAAGAAGTCAGATGACGATAAGAGCGACGGTGACGGTGGCTGAGACGCGACTCATCATGCCGGAAAATCAGGAACATGGTTCGTGGCTATCCCGATCCCGACCGCTTCGTTCAACGGTAGAAACGGCCGAGCGCCAATCCACTTTACTCAATAGGTATACCATGAGATGGTATTCTTGAATACCGAGTTCCCGATCAAACAAACCGAAAGGCGCCACTCTCGCGCCGGCAGGCGGCGAAGCAGCGGAGACTGACATGGATATGCTTTTCGTTCATCCCCGGATCGGACAGCAAGCGGCGACGTTCCTGGCGCGCCAGCACAAGCTCCTGATTGATGGCAAGTGGGTCGCGGCCTGCATGGGCAGGGTCTTCGACACCTATGATCCCGGCACCGGAAAGGTCATCGCACGCATTGCCGAAGGCGACGCGGCCGACATCGATCTCGCCGTCAAGGCGGCGCGCCGCGCTTTCGAAGATGGACCCTGGAGCCGCATCGCGCCGAGCGACCGTGGCCGGATGCTCTGGAAGCTTGCCGATCTGATCGAGCAGAACGCCGATGAACTTGCCGAGCTCGAGTCGCTGAATAATGGCAAGCCACTCGCCGGTGCGCGTTCGCGCGACGTGCCGCTGGCCGCCGACATGTTCCGCTACATGGCGGGGTGGGCAACCAAGATCACCGGTGAAACGCTGAGCATTTCGACGCCGGGCGACTTCCATGCTTTCACCGTCCGTGAGCCGGTCGGCGTCGTCGGGCAGATCATTCCGTGGAACGGACCGATCGGCATGGCGGCGTGGAAGCTCGCACCGGCGCTCGCCACCGGCTGCACCGTGGTGATGAAGCCGGCCGAGCAGACGCCATTGACCGCGCTGCGCCTCGGCGAGCTGATTCAGGAAGCCGGCATTCCCGACGGCGTCGTCAACATCGTCACGGGCTTCGGCCCGACCGCGGGCGCCGCCATCGCCGCGCATCCCGACATCGACAAGGTCGCCTTCACGGGTTCGAGCGAGGTCGGCCGCATCATCGTCCAGGCCGCGGCGGGCAACCTGAAGAAAGTCTCGCTCGAACTCGGCGGCAAATCACCCGTGATCGTCTTCCCCGATGCCGACATGTCCATTGCGGTGCCAGGCGCTGCCCAGGCGATCTTCGCGAATAGCGGTCAGGTTTGCACAGCCGGCTCGCGGCTTTTCGCGCACAAGAAAGTCTTCGATCAGGTCGTCGACGGTATCGCGCGGGAAGCCGGCAGGATCCGGATCGGGCACGGCCTGGACGAAGGCACGCAGATGGGGCCGGTCATCTCGCAGGTTCAGCTCGACCGGGTCACCGGCTATATCGAGCAGGGCAAGGCTGCGGGCGCCACGGTAGCGGCGGGCGGCACGCGCGTCGGCAATGAGGGCTATTTCGTTGCGCCGACGATCCTGACCGGCACGAAACCGGAGATGGCCGTGGTCCGCGAAGAGATCTTCGGACCGATGCTATGCGCGATGAGCTTCGACGACGACGACCTCGATCGCATCGCCAAGCAGGCCAACGACACGATCTACGGTCTCGCCGGAAGCATCTGGACGCGCGACATCAGCATAGCGCACAAGATGGCACGGCGCATTCGCGCCGGCCGGATCGGCGTCAACACACACGGTTCTGTCGACGCGGCGCTGCCGACCGGCGGCTTCAAACAATCGGGCTGGGGCCGCGAGAAAGGCCATGAAGGTCTACACCTTTACACCGAAATCAAGTCGGTAATCGTATCGCTCTAGAACGATCTATCTCTTTGTTTTTACGCGATTCCGGACGCAAAACCGGTTCCCGTTCTTGCTGGAATTGCTTGAAGGTTTGGATCTGTAATTTGTTCTGCGTGGGCGGAGCCGCCCTTGAGGGTTTCAAGGATCTGTCCGCACGGCCAGCAACAAAGCGATCGCTTCCCCCGGCCTCGGGGAGGTGGCTCGCTTCAGTCACCGCATCAATATTGAGCGACCGATACCGAGGTCCGGCGCAATTTCGCCGACCATCCGGCCGCTCGCTTCGACAGACCTGATGGCCTCGGTACGAAACTCGGCCGGAGTGCCAGCGTCCGGACCTCTCATCCGTCATGGATTGATCTCCCAACAATTTTCAGGAGTCCGATCTCTCCTTTTAAAGGAAAAGTCCACCGCCTCGCGATGGACAGGTGCTATCAAATACTATAGCATCGCAGTGCATGTTGCAGTTTAGGCGCTGTTATGGCGCATATTTAGCTTGAAGAGCGGTCGGAAAAGTTGGGGTAAGTCCAAAGCAATGTGAAAGCAGTGGTAGGAGGGAAGCGAGATGGTGATCGACCGGGCTATCTTTTTCAATTCCATACGGCCATTGTTCGGCACCCTGAAGCAGTCCCAAGTAGATGGCATGAACGCTATCCTGAACGGTTGGGAGCGTCGTGCGCCTGATGGCGACGTGCGCTGGCTCGCCTATATGTTCGCCACCGCCTTCCATGAAACTAACCGAACCATGCAGCCCGTTCGTGAAGCCTATTGGCTATCGGAGCAATGGCGTAGCCGCAATCTCCGTTATTATCCCTATTACGGACGCGGCTACGTGCAACTCACCTGGCGCGAAAATTATAGACGTGCCGGCGAGTTCATCGGCGCCGATCTCGTTCGGACCCCTGATCTTGCGATGGATGCCGGAAACGCCGCCGTCATCATGTTCGTTGGCATGGAAGAGGGCTGGTTCCGGAGTGACGCGCGAGGCCGGCATACGTTGCGACGCTACTTCAGCAATACCGCCAACGATCCTGTCGGCGCGCGCGAAATCATCAATGGTCGTGAAGTGAAGGTAATCAATGGCCGAAGCGTGTTGATTGCCAGTTTGATCGCCCAGTACCATGATGCATTCAAACGCGCGATAACCTTTGCGACGGTAGGTGTCGTCCGGGAAGAAAGCATCTTTCTGGAGTCGGTGGCGGAGGAGCGCTTTTTCTCACCGCCTGACGACCTCGTATCGCTCGACCTGAATAGCGAGGGTGCCGCGGGTCCGCTCTCTGGGGAGGAGCCGCAGGGAACTTCGCTGATGGAATACACGGTCGGGATCGTCACGGCTTTCCTTGACAATAACGCAATAAGTCATAAGGAGGTGCCCGGCTTCCTCATCAGTGTCCATCAGGCGCTGGCTGGGCTTGTCGCGCCGCCGCCGGGCGGCATATCGACGAACGACTGGACGGAGGAGTTTACCGGGACCGCAACCGACGACGATGCAGCAGCCGAGATGCCGGCTTCTCCAAGGAAACGTCGCAGGAAAGTGCAGAATGACGAGGGGAGGGCCGTGGAGCAGGAATGAGCCATGGCAGCAACAGCCGGCGGCGACAGACGGCGATGCGATCGGACAGGGCAAACGCCTCTTCCTGATCGTGGGTGACATAGAGCGTGGTGATGCCCGGACGGCTGTCGAGCACCGACATCGGCTCGTCCGGCAGCAGCACCTCGGGATCGCTGGCAAGCGCCCGCGCCAGAGCAGCTCTTCGAGCGCGCGTTGAGGGAGGCTTCGCGTAGGGTGGCGCCGTATCCGGCGCCGGAGGCCGTGCGCCCGGTCCGATGAAGCCTGCCGGGACCGCTTGCCGTCGGACAGGCGTGGATAGCGGGTGCGCTCTCCTACTTTTCCTGCGAGTGCAGGCCCTGCGGACCGGCGCGGTAACGGGTGAGCGTGCGGTCGGCGTGGACAAGCCGCCACGACAGGGCTTTCTGGGCGTAGTCACGCACGCGCGCGGCATGGGCAGGGTCGTCGGCGCGGTTGATGAATTCGTGCGGATCGTCCTTCAGGTCGAAGAAGAGCGGCGGCAGGGCGGCGAAGTGGACGTATTTGTAATCCTCGTCCTGCACGACGCAGAGGCTGCTTTCGTTCATGCCGACGCCGAGCCGGTCCTGCGGGCGGGAATAGAAGATGTCGCGAAAGTCATACTCGTAGTGCATCTCCGTGCGCCAGTCCCCGGGCCGGTCGCCCGCGAGGAGCGGCAGCAGCGAACGGCCGTCGCAGGCGGGCGGGATCTCGCCGCCGAGCCATTCCAGGATGGTCGGCATCACGTCGATGCTCTCCGTGAAGGCCGCGTCGATGACCCCGCCGCGCTCCCGCGTCTGCGGGTCCTTGATCACGAGCGGAATCCGGAAGCTCGCGTCGAAATAGCCGATCTTGCCCAGGAGATGGTGGTCACCGAGCTGCTCGCCGTGATCGCTGGTGAAGACGATCAGGGTGTCGTCCCACTGGCCGGTTTCGTCGAGATAGGCGAACACCTCGCCGAGGCAGTCATCGATCTCCGTCATCAGGCCGCAGTAGGTAGCGCGCATCTGGCGGATGTCCGCCTCGTCGAGCGTCGCGCCCGATCCTTCCGCGCCGTGGAAGAAGGAGCCGCGCTCGATGCTGTCGATGTAGAATTTGAGGAGCGGATGCTGGGCGGCCTCGACCTCGGGGCTCGCCGCGCGCACGGGCGCCGGCATGTCCTCGGCCCGGTACATCGCGTGATAGGGCGCGGAGGCGACGAAGGGCGGATGCGGGCGGTAGTAGCCGAGATGCAGGAAGAACGGCTTGCCGTTGCGGCCCTTGAGATAGGTGAGGGCGCGCTCGGTGAAATAGGCCGAGTCCGACAGCGCGTGCGGGATGCGCGAGGGAAGCGCGGTCGCGCCCGGCACGGCGTCCACGCCATCGGGCAGCCAGATGTCCTCCCGCCTCTCGGGCAGCGCGAAGCCCTGTTGCGCCACCCAGCCGAAATAGCCGTCCATATGGGGCTCGAAGGCACCGACCGAGCGGAAGCCGTCCATGATATCGCCGAGGCCGAGGAAGCGCGGGTCGCGCGGCGAGGTGGTGCGCGGGTCGGGTGTCGTCGTGGTGTAGCCGACGAGCGCCGGGTCATAGCCGATGCCGCGCAGCGCCTTGCCGAGGTTGAAGTGGCGCGCATCGAGCGGCACCGTATTCTGCACGGCGCGGTGGTTCATGAGATAGAGGCCGGTCAGCAGGCTGGCGCGGGCGGGACCGCACGGCACGCAGGTGGTGACGTGGTTGCGGAAGGTGACGCCCTCCCGGCACAGGCGGTCGAGGTTCGGGGTCCGCAGGAACGGTTCGCGGCCCACGGCCCGCAGGAGATGGGGCACGAAATCGGCCCGCCACTGATCGACCACGATCAACAGAACATTTTTGCATGCCATCGCGATTCCTCCGTCGACCGGAGGGTTTAGGCAATCGCGGCGACACGGGCATGACAGCGGGGCCGCCCGTCACGTGCCGTGTTTCTCGATGAATGCCTCGATGGGAAGGTCACGGAAATCATGCAACGCCGCCTTCAGCCGCTCGTGGGGCCAGTCCCACCAGGCGAGCGCCATCAGACGCTCGGCGACCGCCGGCGAGAAACGCCGCTTGACGGGACGGGCGGGTACGCCGGCGACGATGGTATAGGGATCGACGGGCTTGCTCACCACGGCGCCCGCCGCGACGACGGCTCCGATGCCGACATCGTTGCCGGGAAGGATGATCGCCCCATGCCCCAGCCACACGTCGTGCCCGAGCGTGACGTGGTGGTCGCGCCGCCAGTCGAAGAAGGTGTCGTCGTCGCTGTCGGCGAGGCCGTACATGCGCGAGCGATAGGTGAAATGGTGCTGACTGGCGCGCCAGGTGGCGTGATTGCCGGGGTTGATGCGTGTCATCGCTGCGATGGAGCAGAACTTGCCGACCGTCGCATAGGCAATGTCCGCATGGGCGGCGGTGTAGCTGTAGTCGCCGAAGTCAACCTCCGTCAGCGCGCTGCCCGCGCCGATCTCGACATACCGGCCAAGGGTGCATCGGGTGACGGAGGCGCCAGGGTGGATCAGCGGCGTCTCGCCGAGTTCCCTGCCCGCCGGCAGACCATCGTTGCCGCTGTCCATTGTGTCCTCATGCAGGGGCCAATCCGGAAGATGTGCTGAGCGCCCCGAAACCGATACCCCGTCTCCGCCGGCGCGGCGACGAGGTGATCTGAATCAGTGCAGCCGCGCTATCCCTTTGTTGACGCATCAAATTTATCCGAAGAACGGTGCCTGTCTGGTTTGACGCGGCAGGTCACGCCGTGCGGCGAGGGTCCGCATTTGCAGCGCGCCTCGCGGTAGACGAATATTGTGTAGGGAGAGTGACGATGATGCGAATGGGGCGGCTGCGGGCGTGACCAGCCCCCGGCTGGCCCTGGGTGCGCAACCTCCAGGTGTTCAGCCATACCCCGCCGGGTCTGCATCACCGCCCGTGAACCGCGGTCAGAGGTCGCTGTTGCGTGCGAGCGCGTCCAGGAGCTGGCTCGTATTGTCGACGGAAAACTGAACCCGTTCGCCCGGCCAGACGCTTTCCGAATAGGCGATCGGCGTTCCTTTCATGTCGACATCGACCTTTTTCGAGACGATGACCGGTTTGTCGATGGACAGATCGAGATGGCGCGCTTCTTCCGGTGTCGGCATCCTGACCAGAATATCGGTGCGCAGGCGGATATAGTCCGGAATGCCATATTCGGCGAGGATGAGGCTGACGCTTCGCCCGTTGCGCCGCGCCTTGTCGAAACCGGGGAAACGGCGGACGGGATAATAGGCATTCGAGAAGTTTATCGGTTCCTCGTCAGCAAAACCGCGCCGGACGATATGGTAGACCGGCTCGCCGCGCGGCAGCCGCAGGGCCTCCGCGACACTGGCGGAAGCAGGGATCTCCTCCTCGCGGATTGCCTGTCCGAAGGGTTCCTTGCCCTGATCGAGCAGGTTTTGCGAAAAGCGCGTGCGCTCGGAAAGGCGATACTCAAGGCGTCCGTCCCTCACGAAAGTGCCTCTGCCTTGCTCGACCTGCACCAGGCCGCGACTTTGAAGGCGGGAAATGGCCCGGCGGATGGTATGGCGCCCGACGCCGAAACGCTCCATCAGGTCCGCCTCCTTGGGAAGCTGTGTCTTCGGAGACAACCGGCCGGTCAATATATCCTGGGCAATATCGTCCTCGACCTGCTGCCACTGCCCGTGAGACGGTTTGCTCGTCATTCCTTCTCCCGATTGATTCGACTTGATTCAAATTCATCCGGATATTCAATACCTTTCGAATGACTTGGTTGCAATCGTCACCCTGTTTCCGTCGCTGTCATTCCCCCGAAAAACCCGGCAGGTAGAATAGAAACCAAGACTGTGAAGCCAGGCAGGCTTCACACGGCTGTTATCAAGCAGCGCTAGAAGGCATTCGAATGATGAACCTATCATCCGAATGATGAGGAGCGGAAAATGATCGAGATCAGTCGCCGCCAGTTCGTGGCCGGCGTCGCGCTGTCCGCGGGGGCGAGCCTGATGGCAAGCCCGCGGGCGCATTCCGCGGATGCGGCGGTCGAAGTCTCCAGCCCCTGGGGTGCCGACAAGCCGTTCCAGAAGGTCGTCGATGCCTTCAACGACAAGCAGCTCGGCGTGACCGTGACCAATCGCTTCGATGGCGACTACGAGGCGGCGGTCGCCAAGGCTGTCGCCAGCACTGCCGCCGGCCGTCCGCCGGCGATGATGATCACGGGCTGGAAGTTCGGCTATTTCGCCAGGCGGACCCTCGGCGTGCGTGATCTGCACGAGATCGACGCTGCCCGTGCCGAGGCGATCCTCGCCAACTTCCGCCCGTCCGTGCTGCCGCTCGTGACCATCGACGGCGCCGTGATCGGCCTGCCCTGGGCGATGTCCACCCCGATCACCTTCATCAACAGCGCGCTGTGGCAGGAAGCCGGCCTCGATCCGGCGCTGCCGGACAATCCCGATACGCAATGGCTTTACGACAGCGCCCGCAGGCTCGACGCCGCGCTCAAGGGCAAGCATCCCGCCTACCGCTCGGCGCTTGCGCTCTCCAACAACGAGTGGACGAGCCAGTCCTTCATCCAGAATGCCGGAGGCTACATCATCGATCCGGACGGCAAGCTCGCCCTCGACAGCCCGGAAGCCGTTGCCGGCATGACGGAATATTGTGCCCCGGCGCATGAGGGGCTGTGGATCCCGGTCAGCGGCAAGGAGCAGGATGCCGCCTTCGAATCCGGCGCGCTGGCCGTCTGCACCACGAGTTCGACGCGGGCGGCGACTTTCCCCTTCGGCCACGCGAAAGCGGTTACCGCCAAGTTCCCCGGTCTTGCCGGCCATCCGCGCAAGCTCAACAGCGGGGGTAACTTCCTGGCCATTTACGCCCGCAACAAGGAACAGGCCGAAGCCTCGCTCGCCTTCCTCGAATTCTGCGCTTCGAAGGAGGGACAATCGATCTGGGCGGAGGTCGGCTATCTCAACACCTCGATCCACGACGTGCCGCTGATCAACGACTTCATGACGCCCGCCGCCGCCCAGCTCACGGACGGCCTGACGGCCGAGACGATCTGGCCGGGCAAGCGTGGTCTCGAAGGGCAGGAGGTATGGCGCAAATGGGTCTCGCGCATGCTGCTGGAGGAAGTGACGGTGCCCGAGGGGCTGAAAGGCGCGCATCAGGAACTGGACGTGCTGATCTCGGCGTAATCGGTCCCGCCACGCGCGCCGGCCTGAGAAAGCTGGCCCCCTATTTCTTCGTGGGGCCGGCCGTCCTGTCCGTCGCCGTCTTCCTCTACGGCCCGCTCATCGCCTCGGTGGTGCTGTCGGTGCTCGACTGGAACCTGCTTTCCTCGGAGATCGGCTTCGTCGGGACGAGGAATTACGCGGCGATGCTCAACAGCGTCGATTTCAGGCTGTCGGCCTGGAATACGTTGCTCTATTGCGCCATCCTGATCCCGGCGCAGATCGTGCTGCCGCTCCTGCTGGCGGTGATGATCCATGCCGTGCGCCATTCGCCGCTGCAGGGCCTCTATCGCGGCAGCCTGTTCCTGCCGACGATCGTCGCCTATTCCGTCGCCGGGGTGGCGTGGTCCTGGATGCTGAATCCAGTCAACGAGCTGTTCAGCTATTTCGGCTTTCCGAAATCGCGCTGGCATACCGATCCGGATCTGGCGCTGCTGTGCGTCTGTCTCGTCACCTTCTGGAAGACTTTCGGGCTCAACATGCTGTTGTGGCTGGCGGCGCTTGCCAATATCCCGCCGGAGCTGCGTGAGGCTTCGCAGCTCGACGGAGCGGGGCCGGGCCGCCATTTCTTCACCATCAGCCTGCCGCTGATGACGCCCACCGCTTTCTTCATCAGTGTCACGACGCTGTTTCACGTCCTCGATGACATTGTCGGCGTCATCGACGTGCTCACCCATGGCGGTCCGGCGGGGCGAAGTTCGAGCCTGCTTTATTTCCTCTGGCAGCAGGGGCTACAATTCTTCCAGTTCGGGCAGGCAAGCGCGGTCGCCGTCATCATCATCGCCGTCGTGCTGGCCGCCACCTGGCTGCAGTTCCGCCTGGGTGAAAACAAGGTCCATTACGGATGAACGCGGTTTTGCTGCCCCGTGCGTTTCACCGGCTGGTGCTCCACGGGGCGTTGCTGGTCACAAGTCTGGCGACCGTCTTTCCGCTGGTGTGGATGCTCACCGCGGCTTTCACGCCGAACGACATGATCACCGCGCGCGCCATCCGGCTGTGGCCGGAAGAGCCGACGCTTGCGAACTTCACGGATGCGGCGGGCCGCCATCCGATCTGGACATGGCTCTGGAACTCGATCATCACCGCCACGCTGATCACGCTCGGAAAACTCGTCCTTGCCGTTCCCGCCGGCTTCGCCTTCGGCCGGATGGTCTTTCCGGGGCGGCAGACGCTGTTCTGGTTCGTGATCGCGACCATGTCCTTTCCCGCGGTGCTCGCCATCATTCCGACCTATATCGCCGTGGTGAAGCTGCAGGCGTTCGACACCTACGGCGCCATGATCATTCCGTCGATTCCCTATATCGGCTTCTATGTCTTCTACATGCGGCAGGCGTTCCGGTCGCTGCCGGCCTCCATGTTCGAGGCGGCGCGCATGGACGGCGCCGGGCTGTGGCGGCAATTCACGCAGATCGGCATCCCGAACGTCCTGCCGGCAATCGCGGCGCTGTCGGTGATTTCCTTCATGGGCGCGTGGAACATCTATCTCTGGGGCCAGCTCGTTCTCGAAGACCGGTTCAAGAAGACGCTGACGACCGGGATAGCCGCCTTCGCCGATCTCGAGGGCACCGACCGCGTGTGGGGGCCGTTGATGGCGACCAGCCTGCTTTCGGTGGTGCCCGTGCTGCTGGTCTTCCTGCTCGCGCAGCGTTTCATCGTCGAGGCACTGGCGCCGGGCGCGGACGAGCGATAGGCGGGGCGATGCATCGGGTCGTCGTCATCGGCGGGGTCCATCACGACCGCATCTGGCAGCTCGAAGACCCGCTGCGGCGAGGCGGGCGGCTGCGGTTTTCGGAGCGCAGTATCCGGATCGGCGGCGGCGGTTTCCATACCGGCTGCCAGTTGCTCGAACTCGGCGCGGCCGTGACCCTGGTGACGCCGCTGATGCAGGACGAGCGGGGCCTTTCGGCGCTCGCGGCGCTGAAGGAGGCGGGCTTCGACACCGCCCACGTGACGATGACACCGGGCGAGACGGTGCCACTCGAGATCCTGCTCGAGCCCGACGGCGAAAGGACCATCCTCGCTCCCGCCAGGGGTGCCCGCAAGCTGTTCTCGGCGAAGGGACCGCTTGCGGGCGACGCCGCCTATATCAACGCGCTCCGGCTTGACGAGGCGCTCGTCGCGACGCTCCGCGACATGCCGCTCGTGGTGTCGCAATTGCCGTTGCGGCCCGCCGTGCCGCGGCCGGTCGACTATGTCGTCTCATCGCGCACCGATGCCGGCGACGATCCGCGGTCGGTGTGGCCGCGTGCCGCCGCGATCGCCGGCCCGCGGCTGAAAATGCTGGTTCTGACCGATGGGGCGCGCCGCATCACCCTCCATGACGGGCATCGGACAACCGAGGTCGAGACAGCGCCCGCAGTGACAGGCGTCAGCACCGTCGGCGCCGGCGACCGCTTTGGCGGCGCTTTCCTCCTGGCGCTGCTCGATGGTCTCGACGCAGCCTCGGCGGCGGTCGCGGCCAGCCGGATGATCGCCGACTGGCTGCGCCGGCGGCAGTTCCCCTGAAAGACCGCGCATACTCGCACGGGCCCGCCGGCAGGTCCTGTCTTGACCGACTACACATAACTGTCATCCAAAACTGCTACCAAAAAACATCCGAATGATTTAAGATTCATCCGAATGAAAAGGGCAGAAACAGAATCTTCCGGCCGCCCCCAAAGGGGGCAGTGGCGGGCTGTCGAGGAGCGGATCAGCCGGGATATCGCGTCCGGCGTCTTCGCCCCCGGCTCGCGGCTGCCGAACGAAACGGAGATCATGCAGCGGTTCGGCGTGGGCCGTCATACGGTGCGGCGCGCGATCGCTGGGCTGGTCGCGGCTGGAAAGGTGCGGGTGGAGCAGGGGCGGGGCACGTTCGTGGAAGAGTATTCCGTGATCCGTTACAGCATCGCGCTGCGCACGCGCTTCAACCGCAACCTGAAGGGGGAGGGGCGCGTCCCGTCTGGCCAGCCGATCGAAGACCTGGAGATGCCGGCTCCGCCCGTGATTGCTGCCGCCCTGCATATCCGGGAGGGCGCGCCGGTCTACATGATCCAGCGCCGGGGTTTCGCCGACAGCATACCGATCAGCTACGGCCGCAACTACCATCCGGTGGCGAGATTTCCCGACATCCACCTCCGCCGGCGGGAGAGCGCGTCGATGACGCAGATCTACAAGGATTACGGCATCACGGATTATGTCCGCCACAGCACCACGATCTTCACCCGTCTGCCGACTGCCGAGGAAGCCCGCCTGCTCGCACAGCCGCCGGAACAGCCGGTTCTCGCCATGCAGAAGGTCGACGTCGATCTGGAGGGCCGGCCGATCGCCTATTCAGACGGTGTCTGGGCGGGCGGGCGCATCCAGTTCGTGATCACGCATGACGACCAGCCGGACGAAATGCACGTCGACACGACATCGCACGAAAGGAAAGGCAATGACTGAATCAGGGGCCGGCGATCCGGTCATCGGGCATTATCGGCATGACGAGGCGCTCGGCATTCTCGCCGCCAGCCGGCCCGATGCCATCAAGTCCTGTGCGGACGAGGTGCTGACCGATCTCGGCGAGGTCTCCGTGCTTGCCAACCGCACGGGGCTTGCGATGCTGCCCTTCATCGACACCGTTCGCAACACCGCTTTCCATCTCGGCGAGGTGCTGGTGGCGGAGGCCTATATTCGTGTGCCGGCACGCGGTGCGGAGGGTTACGGCGCCGTCACGGGCCGCGATCTCGAACACGCCATGGCGATCGCCGTCCTCGATGCCGCCATCGCGGCCGGACACCGCACGGATGTCATCGTCGCGTTTCTCGACGGCGAATGGCGCCATCAGCAGGACAATGACCGTGAACGGCTTCGCAAGGTCGAGGCGACCCGCGTCGACATGGAGACCTTCTGAGCCATGAGCCTTGCCATTCTCCCGACGGCCGAGGATAGCCGCGCCAATGCCGTCTTCGAGGCACTGATGTGGGCGCTCGCCCGGCCGGGCCTCGTCCGGCGCGTTCCCGTTGCCGGTTTCGCGGCGCTCGCCGAAAGCCTGATCGATCGCGAATGCAGCTTTCATGTCCGGGACGACACGGCGCTGGCCGTACGGCTTGCCGAAACCGGTGCGCGGGCGGTCTCCCTTGCCGAGGCCGACTATGTCTTCGCACCTGCCGGTTCGCAGGACGACGTGACGGCGCTGGCCGGGCTGCGTGCCGGCACGCTCTCCTATCCGGATGAGGCGGCGACACTGTTCGTGCCGGCGCGCTTCAGCCAGGAGCCAATCGACCGGGAGCCAATCGACCGGGGGCCAGTCGATCGGGGGCCAGTCGATCGGGGGCCAAGCCTGCGCCTTTCAGGGCCGGGCATCAGGGAAGCGGCCACGCTGCAAGCGGGCGGCATCGATCCCTCCTTCTGGCCGATGCGCGAGAACGCGCTCCGCTATCCGCTCGGTTTCGATCTCTATCTTGTCGATGGCGACCGGCTGATCGGCATTCCCCGTTCCACGAAAGTCGAGGTGTTGTAATGGCCTACATGGCAACCCGCGGCGGCGAGCGCGCCATCGAGCAGGCCGAGAGGCTGTATCGCGAGGATCTCGGCCCGATCGGCCGCGACAGGGTCGAGGCAGTGCGTGACGGTCTTCCCTATCTCGTCGACCGTCTCATGGGGGAGGCCTCGCTTTACGATCGCGACCTCGCGGCGCTGGCGCTCGTCCAGTCCGGCGGCGATCTCTACGAGGCTCTGCTGCTCCTGCGCGCCTATCGCACCACACAGCCGCGCCTTGCCGTGGCGGAGCCCGTCCGGCAGGCGGATCTCTTCACGGTCCGGCGCATTTCCGCCGCTTTCAAGGATATTCCTGGCGGGCAGATCCTCGGACCGACGCTCGATTATTCCCATCGTCTCCTGCAGGTCGGCGTCCTGAACGGCGAGGATTATCGGCCCGCGCCCGTGGAGCCGGCTGCAAAGCCCGCCCCGGCCATCCAGCCTTCGCTCGCCGAATGGCAGAAGGCGCAGGAACTCATTCCCGACTATCCGGCCGCATCCGTCGAGCCCGACGACATTCCGGACATCACCCGCGAACCGCTGCTCTTTCCCGTCAGCCGCGCCCACAAGCTGCAGAGTCTCGCCCGCGCGGACACCGGGGGCACGCTGGCGCTCGGCTATTCGACCATGCGCGGCTACGGAACGGTGCACCCGACGGTCAACGAATTGCGTCTCGCCGAGGCCCCGGTCAGGATGCGCCATCCGCGCGGCACCGTCTTCAGCGCCGGGCGCGTGCGCGTCAGCCAGACGGAGGTGATCTCCAAGGCGGGCGGCGACCTGCAGCTCGGATTTGCCGCCACCTTCGGCTGGAACGAGGTGAAGGTGATTGCCGCCGCGACGCTGGATCTGGCCTCGAGCCAGCCCGATCCGCATCCGGCCTCGAATGAGGAATTCGTGCTCTACCACACCGAGGCGGTCGAAAGCTCCGGTTTCTGCGTGCACTTCAAGCTTCCCCACTATGTCACTTTCCAGTCCCACCTCGACGCGCTGCGTCGCGTCAAGGCGGACCGGCAGCAGGCCGTCGCCGTCGCCGCCCAAGGAGACGATCACCAGGATGATCACCAGGACGATCACCAGGACGATCACCATGAAACGAGCGAGGCCGCGCTGTGAAACTTCGTGAACTGACCAGGCCGTGGTCCGCCTTCAGCTACGGCTTTCTCGACGAATCCGCGAAACGGGAAATCCGCCGCCGTATCCTCAAGGCCATCGCGGTGCCGGGCTATCAGGTGCCCTATGCCAGCCGCGAGGTACCGATCGCGCGCGGGTGGGGGACCGGCGGGCTGCAGGTGACGCTGACGCTCCTGAAGCCGGGCGCGGTCGTCAAGGTGATCGACCAGGGCGCCGACGATTCCGTCAACGCCACCAGCATCCGCAAGTTCGTCAGCCGTGTCGGCGGGATTGTCGAAACCGAGGATACGACGCAGGCGACGCTCATCCAGTCGCGCCATCGCGTTCCCGAGGAAAAGCTGCACGAGGATCAGATCCTCGTGCTGCAGGTGCCTAATCCGGAGCCACTGCGCCCGGTCCAGCCGGATATGTCCGTGGCCCGCGAGATGCACGCTGACGCCGATTACGGCCAGCTATGGCTGATCCTGTACGAGCAGCTCGTCAGGTCGGGCAGGATCATGCAGGGCTCGAGCTATCCGAGCATGGTCAACGGCCGCCATGTCATGACGCCTTCGCCGATCCCGCGCTGGGACGTGCCGAAGCTCAACCGGGCGGATCACCTGACGATCCTGTCGGCGGGACGCGAAAAGCGCATCTACGCCGTGCCGCCCTATACCAGCGTCGAACCGCTGGTGTTCGACGACGTGCCCTATCGCGTCGAGGACCATCAGGACAAGACCTGCTGGCGCAGCGGCGTCAAGGGATACTTCATGAACGAACTGCCGCAGGAAGACGGCTCTTCCCTTTACGAGCTCTCCGACAGCCATTTCGGCATCAAGCATATCCGCAAGGCGGAAGGGGGGGAGATCGAGATCGGAGAGACCTGGTACAAGAACGGAAGGATGGCCCGATGACTGCTTTTGGTGTGGTTGCGCCGAGGGGTGTCGAGCGCCAGCCGCCGCGGCTGATGCAGACCAGACCGATCCTGACGATGCGCGCCGTCGCGCGGCGCTATGGCGATGTGCAGGCGCTCGCCGATGTCGACGTCACCGTCTATCCGGGGGAGGTTCTCGGTATCGTCGGTGAATCCGGTTCGGGCAAGTCCACCCTGCTCAGGATGATGAATCTGGAGGATACGCCGGACGCCGGCACCTACCATCTGGCGCTTGCCGGCCACGAGGGCTGCAACCTCTTCACCCTCGACCGCTTCCGGAGGCGGATGCTGCGTGCGATCCACATCGGCATCGTCTACCAGAATCCGCATCTCGGATTGAGGATGAGACATACCAGCAGCGGCAACGTCGCCGAGCGGCTGCTGATCGCCGGGAAACGCAATTTCGGCGAACTGCGCCAGCGCGCGCGCGAGGCGCTGGAGGCATCGGAATTTCCGATCGCACGCATGGACGCGCGGCCGACGACGCTCTCCGGCGGCATGCAGCAGCGTGTGCAGCTCGCCAAGGCCATCGCGCTCGAACCAGCGGTGTTGCTGCTCGACGAGCCGACCACCGGCCTCGACGTCAGCGTTCAGGCGCTCGTCCTCGACACGCTGAAACGGCTGCAGCGTGAACGCGCCATCACCATGGTCCTCGTGTCCCACGACCTCGGCGTCATACGCACGATGGCCGATCGCGTCATGGTGATGCGCCGCGGCGAGGTGGTCGAGGAAGGGCTTGCGGATCAGATCTTCCAGGACCCCCAGCACGAATACACGCAACAGCTCGTGCACGCCAAGCTCTGAGGGAGAGCGCCATGAACATCCACGCCTCCACGGGACGCCCGCCCGCACCGGTGCTGCGCGTCGAAGGGCTTTCCAAGCAGTTCGACATGCACCACCTGAAGCGCACCCTGTTTGCCTTCGACAATATCGATTTCCGGCTCGACGAGGGCGAGTTCATTCTGCTCACGGGTGAGAACGGTGCGGGCAAGTCGACGCTGTTGCGCACGCTCTATCGCTCCTACTTGCCGCAGGCCGGCCATGCCTATTATCATACGCACGAAGGCGTGATCGACCTCGCCGCGGCCGCCGACGTCGATATCGCCGTATTGCGCCGGCGCGAAATAGGCTTCGTGACGCAGTTCCTCAATGCCCGTCCGCGTGTGGCGGCCGAGGAGATCGTCGCCGAGCCGCTACGGCTCGCCGGCACGCCCCATGCCGAGGCCCTGACGCAGGCGCGCCGATGGCTGACGGCCTTCGGCGTCAAGCCGCAGCTCTGGCCGGCCTATCCTTCCACCTTTTCCGGCGGGGAGCAGCAAAAGGTCAATCTCGCCCGTGCCCTGATCCTACCGCAGCGTCTGCTGCTGCTCGACGAGCCGACGGCGTCGCTCGACCGCACCGCGCGCCGGGCGCTGGTCGCGCGGCTGGCGGAACTCAAGGCGTCCGGCGTGGCGATGATCGGCGTCTTTCACCATCCGGAAGACGTCGCCGGACTGATCGACCGGGAAATCAAGCTGGAAACCATAGGGATCGCAGATGAGGCGGACGATGTGGCTGAGTGACTTCGAAATCGTGCTGGCAGACCGCGTCATCAAGCGCGGCGCCGTGAGAATCGAGGACGGATGGATCGCCGAAATCCGGGAAGCGCCGGTGGCGGGCGCGGATTTCACCGGTGGCGGACGGCTGCTGCTGCCGGGCTTCATCGACATGCATGGCGACATGATCGAGAAGGAGGTCGAGCCGCGACCGAATGTCCGCATGCCGCTCGAACTCGGCATCTATGAACTCGACAAGCGGCTGGCGACCAGCGGCGTCACCACCGCCTACGCGGCGCTTTCCTTCAACGCCGGCAACATTCAGGGCCACATCCGCTCGGAAGACAATACGCGCTGGCTGATCGAGACCCTGACGGCGATGAAGGGCGAGCTGCTCGTGGACCATCGCGTCCACGCGCGTTTCGAGATCACGTTCCCCCGCGCGCGGGGGGTTGTCGAGACGCTCCTGAAGCAGGGCGCGCTCGATCTGATCTCGCTGATGGACCATACCCCCGGCCAGGGCCAGTATCGCGACATCGAAAAGCACATCGCCTATATAGCGGCGGCGCGGAAGATCAGCACGGCCGAGGCGGCCGAAATCGTCAGCAGGCGCATCGCCCAGCGGGAAGAGGCCGGTGACAGCCTGGAGGCAGTGCGCGGACTTGTCGGCCTCGCGCGCGAGCACGGCGTCGTCCTCGCGTCCCATGACGACGACAGCGCCGAGAAGGTCGCACTGCTGCATGGGCTGGGTGTTGCGATCAGCGAGTTTCCCGTGACGATCGAGGCGGCTGTCGAGGCGCGGCGCCTCGGCCTGGCGACCGCCATGGGGGCGCCGAACGCCCTGCGCGGCCTTTCGTATTCCGGCAATCTTTCGGCGCGTGAAGCCTTCGCCGCCGGCCTGCTCGACATTCTCGCCAGCGACTATCATCCGCCGGCGATCCTGCCGGCGGTGCTCGCCCTCGGCGAGACGGCTTCCGGTGGCCTGCCCGCGGCAGCGGCGCTGGCGAGCGCCAACCCGGCCGCGGCTCTCGGCCTTTCGGATCGCGGCCGGATCGGGGAGGGACTGAGAGCAGATCTCGTCATCGCCGAAAGGGGCCGCATACCCCGCGTGCGGGCAACCCTCAGGGAAGGGCGGCCCATCTGGTCGGACGGGGCCGTCGGCCCCCTGCCCACGGCACCCGCCTGACAATGGCGGGCGGGTACGGGCCGGCGCGATCCACCTCTGCCCCCTTTTTGCTGATTATTTATTCCGCAAATAATGTAAACATCCGCTTATAGCGAATGAATTTCTGTGAAATCCAATCATACTATTAGTAGTGACATAGTTTTAATAATTCTGTCATCGATCTCATATATATTTATCAGCAAATGAAAAATTTTAATTCCCAAATTAAATTTGGGAGGATGCGCCTTTTAATCAAATGAGGTCGAGTATATGCTTGAGCTGTGTTCCCTGAAGAAGACATTCGGGCATACGAATGCCGTTGATGACGTTACGCTGAAGGTCGAGGCCGGTCAGATGGTCGGCGTCATCGGACGCAGCGGGGCGGGAAAGTCGACGCTGCTCAGGCTGATCAACCGTCTGGTCGAGCCCTCGAACGGGAGCATCCTGTTCGGCGGGCGCGACGTCACCAGGCTCAGGGGGCGGGAGCTGCGCCTCTGGCGGGCGTCCTGCGCCATGATCTTCCAGCAGTTCAACCTCGTGGAGCGGCTGGACGTTCTCACCAATGTCCTGATCGGCCGCGTTGCCCATCAAAATCCCTTGTCGACGCTGGTGCGGCGCTTCGGCAAGGAGGAGACGGCCATGGCGGTGCAGGCGCTCGACCGCCTCGGCATGCTGCCCCAGGCGCTGCAAAGGGCAGGGACCCTCTCCGGCGGCCAGCAACAGCGCGTCGCCATCGCCAAGGCGCTGGTGCAGCAGCCGCAGATCATGCTCGCCGACGAACCGATTGCGTCGCTCGATCCGGCCAACGCGACCCGCGTCATGGAAGCGCTGCGCAAGATCAACCGCGAGGACGGCATCACCGTGCTCGTCAACCTGCACACGCTCGACACGGCCCGCGCCTATTGCGACCATATCGTCGGGATGCGTGCCGGCCGTCTCGTCTTCGAAGGCGCGCCCGAAGAACTGACGCAGGAACGGCTGAAGGACATCTACGGCATCGACGGCGCGCTGGACGAGTCCGTCACCTCGACGGCCATCGCGCCCCGGCCCGTCGCGTCCCAGCCCATGGCACCCTCTGGCATCGACCGCGGCTTGCAGACGGCGGTGGCCTGACCCGCTTCCGGCTCCGGCAATAGTACCGGCCGGGACTACAATCTGGAGACCTATGATGAAGAACGTCCTCTTGACCGTGGCCGTGACGGCCACGCTTGCCCTTGCCGGGCCCGCCCACGCGCAGGACTGGAAGGAGAACTACAAGACCATCCGCTTCGGCATCCTCTCGGGCGAGAACGAGAAGGACCGGATCAAACGGCATGAGAAATTCGAGGCCTATCTCGAAAAGCAGCTCGGTGTCGACGTTGAAATCTTCACCGCCGGCAATTACGACGGCGTCGTTCAAGCGATCGCCGCTGACCAGATCGAATTCGCCGAGTTCGGCTCGTCCTCCTATGCTGCGGCCTGGACTGAAACCCAGGGCGGCGTCGAGCCGATTCTCGCGGAAGTGAACGCAGAAGGCTCGAGCGGCTATTTTTCCGTCGTCACCGTACGCTGCGATTCCGGCTACAAGTCGATCGAAGACCTGAAAGGCAAGGTTCTCGCCTTCGCCGATCCGGACTCCACCTCGGGTTATGCCGTACCTTTCTTCAATCTGCTGCAGCAGGGCTACGATCCCAATACCTACTTTTCCGCCATCCCCTTCTCCGGCTCGCATGAAACGGGTGTGATGGGCGTCTACAACAAGCAGTATGACGCATCCGCCACCTCCATCCGCAGCCAGGCTGCCGGCACCCCGCAGAACATGGTGGAGAAAGGCATGGTCCCCGCCGATTCCATTTGCTGGATCTGGACTTCACCGGAAATCACCAACGGTCCGGTCACCGCCCGCAAGAACCTGCCGGCCGAGCTGATCGAAGCCGTCAAGATTGCCATCAGGGACCTGCCGAAGAACGACCCGGAAGCCTTCGAGGAAAAAATGGGTGGAAGGAGCGACGCCGTCGGCTATGTGGATGTCAATCACGATCGTTACCAGTGGATCGTCGACATGCGTGAATGGCTGCGCGAGCAGCGCCGCAAGGGCTGAGGCTCGATCGAGCGACGCCGGCTCTGCCCGGCGTCGCCTGTCTACCGGAATCAAGCGCCATGTCTTCGATCGCCCAAACAGCTGTTTTCGAGACGGAATATGCGCAGGCGCGCAAAAGCGCCCGCCGCGCTCAGGTCGTCGGCGTGCTCGCCGTTGCGGGCGCCACGCTCATATCGGCCTATATCGGCGGTTTCTTCGACTCCATGCCGGTCACGCTCGCTTCCGGCGAGCGTGTGTCCATGCCCAAATTGTGGGCGGGCTTGCCGCGGCTCGGTGAATATCTGGCCAAGACGATCCCGACGCTGCGTCTTGAAAGTCTCGGCTCCGACCTTGCCGCCTGGTTCTGGCGCTGGAAGCTGTGGTTCGCGCTGCTCGGCGAGACTGTGCTGATCGCCTATGCGGCGACCGTTCTTGCCGTCTTCGGTGGCTTCATCATGAGTTTTCTGGCCGCACGCAATCTCAGCCCCGATCCGTGGCTGTGCTTCCTTGTGCGCCGCTATCTCGAAATCATCCGCACCGTGCCGGATCTGGTCTGGGCGCTGATCTTCGTCTTCTGCCTCGGCGTCGGGCCGTTGGCCGGCGTGCTGGCGATCGCGCTCCATGCAACCGGTTCGCTCGGCAAGCTCTATTCGGAAGCCAACGAGAATATCGACATGCGGCCGCTGGAAGGCATCAAGGCATCGGGTGGCAGCTGGCTGCAGCAGATGCGCTACGGCGCCGTGCCGCAGGTCATTCCCAATATTATCAGCTATACCCTGCTGCGCTTCGAGATCAACGTCCGTTCCTCCTCGATCATCGGCTATGTCGGCGCCGGCGGTCTCGGCCAGGAAATCCGCACCGCCATGTCGTTGCAGGAGTATACGGACCTCTCGGCACTGTTCGTCATCATCCTCGCCACCGTGATGATCATAGACTTCGCCAGCGAGAAGCTGCGCCACTGGATCATCGGCCTTTCGGAGCACTGGACATGACCGACGTTTCTCCCGCCACCGGCAAGGATCCCGTCGATGCGGCAAGGCTGAAACTTCCGGCCGCCTTCCACAGGCCGCTCTCCGGGCGCATCATGCGCCTCGTCATCGTTGCCGGGCTGATCGCTCCGATGATCTATAGTCTCGTTGCCTTCGGCGTGACGCCGGAACGGATCGCCGTCGGCCTGTCGCGGCTTGGCAACATCCTCTCCTTCATGTTTCCGCCCTATGTGTGGACCACCTGGACGGAATGGCGCGAAATCCTCAAGGGCTTGCTGGAAACGGTAGCGATGGCCTTCCTCGGGACGTTGCTGGCGGCGGTCGTGTCACTGCCCCTCGCCCTGCTCGGCGCCAGGAACATCATGCCGTTGGGCTGGCTGCGGCTGACGTCGCGGCTTGGCTTCAACGCGCTGCGCGCCGTCGAGCAGGTCATTCTGGCGCTGATCTTCATCCGTGCCTTCGGGCTCGGCCCGCTTGCCGGCGTCCTCGCCATCGCGGTCTCGGAGATCGGCCTGTTCGCCAAGCTTTTCGCGGAAGCCATCGAGAACACCTCGCGCAAGCCCGTCGACGGCGTCAAGGCCTCCGGGGCCGGCCGCCTGCAAACGATCCGCTACGCGATCCTGCCGCAGTCGCTGCCGGTGATCCTGTCGATCGTCCTCTATGAATTCGAGTCCAACACCCGTTCCGGCACGATCCTCGGCATCGTCGGCGCCGGCGGCATCGGCTTCCTGCTGGCGGACCGGATGCACGCCTTCCGCTGGCCCGAGGCATGGTCGATCATCTTCCTCATCATCGCCACGGTCTATCTGATCGACACGATTTCGGCCCACCTCCGCAAACGCCTCATATGACTTCCACGATGGCGACAGAAGGAAGCGGCTTCATCGTTCGGACCAAACGATCATCTCCGAGCGGTGAGCGATTTTTTTCTCCTGCGCGGACATGATTTATGAGGCAGCTCCGGATTCGGGCGTGGCTGCCTTCCGTTCATCGAGGGCCGGGACGCGGAGACCGCGCTGAACGGCCGGCCGCGACCCGATTTCAGCAAACCAGCGGGCGATGTGCGGATATGGAGCAAGATCGACGCCGATCTTCGACGAGGCGGCGTTGATCCAGGGCCAGGTCATCACGTCGGCAATGCCGAACTGACCGCCAACGACATATGGCTCCGGTTCCAGTTGGCCGTCCAGCACCCGCAAGACGCGGGCCGTCTCGCGCTCGAAACGGGCGATGACCTGAGGGAGCGTTTCTGCCACGAAGACCTTGTAGTTCCAAAGCTGACCGAGTGCCGGCCCGACATGCGCCGCCTGAAACAGCATCCATTGCAGCGTGAGCCCGGCTTCGGTTTCGTTCCGCGGCTTCAGCACGCCTGAGCGATCGGCAAGGTACAGCAGGATCGCGCCGCTCTCGAACACTGTCCGGTGCCGGTCCGGGTCGACGATCACCGGAATCTTGTTGTTGGGATTGAGCACGAGGAATTCAGGCCGGAACTGATCGCCTTTCTCGATGTCCACGATGTGAACATCGTAGGGAAGCCCCGTTTCCTCGAGCATGATCGAGGCCTTGTGGCCGTTCGGGGTCTGGTAGCTGTAAAGTTGAATGGGCGTCATCTTGCAACCAATTTGCTGGCAATGGCCGCAGCTCATCCGCTGCTCCTGGCTATCTAGTGGTTTGCATGGAGGAAAGCACGTTGTGGTTCCACCAGCGGCGCTTGCAGAACCGCAAGCGGAGATCTGTCCCGATATGGCATGGACGATTGGAATGAACCTCGACTTGTGCCGGAGACCGGCATTGCATGCCTACCGCGCTCATGGCGCGGTGAAAGGACCAGAAACCAGGACAACGATGGCCGCCGTCAGGATGAGCGCTCCCACTGACGTCATACTCGTCCCGATAGGTCTTGCCGGCGATCCGCTCCAGTGATCGCGCGCTTGCAATTGGCAAGATATAAAATCCGATCTGATATCTGATCGATGGTGGCAAACTATGCTATTGTAAGCCGGGTCGGGAAGCAGAGACGGGATGGCCATGTTGAAAGAAAGTTCGGGACGTCGGCAAAGGGGGCCGGTGCGCAGGCCGGCACGCCTTGGGGACGAGGCCTATGACGCGATCTACGAATGGATCATGTCCCTGAAAATCCCCCCCGGCGGCCGGATTGCCGTGGACAGCCTCGCGCGGGAGCTTGGTATCTCGCAAACCCCGATCCGGGAGGCTCTCTCACGGCTTGAGGCCGAAGGACTTGTGGTGAAGACCCATCTGGTCGGCTACAGCGCTGCCGGGCAGATCGATCGCCGGCGCTTCGACGAACTCTATGAATTGCGCCTGCTGCTCGAGCCATTCGCCGCCGGCCGGGCGGTTGAATCGATGACCGATGAGGCCATGGGACGAATCGAGGCTCTCCATCATGCGCTGCAGGGCATGGACGCGCTCCAGTCGCGTCAGGCTTACAGCGAGTTCGCGAGGCTCGATGGTACGTTCCACCAGTTCATTGCATCGCTGGGGCGCAATTCGCTGGTGGAGGACGCGCTGAACCGGCTGCACACCCATATCCATCTGTTCCGCCTCGCTTTCCATGCGCGTGCCACCACGGATGCCAACGGGGAGCACGAACGCATCATCGCCGCCTTGCGGGCCGGTGACGGGCGCGGCGCCGAAGAGGCCATGCGCGAGCATCTGATACGGTCGCGCGACCGTTTCGTCACCGCCTTCATGCAGTGACAGGTGCATGGTCACGGTTCGACCTCCGCCGCGCCGGCCGCAGGGTTGCGGCTGCCCGATAGCGTCTTCCAGGTGACGATGACGGCCAGCGCGGAAATGGCGGTCGCGAGCGAGAACACCGTGTCGTAGCCGAGCATGTCGGCGAGGCGGCCTGCGAGCATCGAACCGATCAGATAGACGATGAGTTGTGCGCAGGCGAGGAGGGTGAAGTCGGTGCCCGGCTGGTCCGACGAGGTGACCGACATGAAGAGGCTGTAGAGCGCGACGATCTCCATGTAGCGGATCAGCGTCTGGAGGAACGAGGCCCCGAACAGCGCCCCGATGCCGGGGACGGCACCCAGCGCATGCAGGGCGAAGATGGCGAAGCAGACCGTGCGCACCCCTCCGAGCGCGGCCAGCACGCGCGCGGAGCCGTGGCGCCGCAGGAGCAGCGCGGCCAGCGCCGAACCGCCGAGCCCGACCGTCAGCGCGGCGCCGCCGGAGAGATAGCCGATGATATCGAGCGGCACACCGGCATCGACGAGATACGGCCCCTCCATCGATTTCACCATGCCCTCGCTTGCCCGGTAGACGAGGGCGATCCAGAGCACCTGCAGCGCACCCGGACGGCGCAGGAAGCGGCGGATCGACGGTCGGGCCACGGGCGCGCCTGCCGTGCCGGCATCGCCCTCCCGCATGAACAGGGCGGCGGCGAGCGGCACCGCCGAAAAGGCGGCCATGACGGTCACGGTCGTCACCCACCCGTGGCTGTCGTAGAGCAGCAGCCCGCCGCTCCCGCCGACGACGACGCCAAGCGCCACCGCCCCGCCCTGAATGGCGTTGCCGATCGGCCGGTCTTCCGGCGCGAGATATTTGGCGGCATAGCCGTCCGTGGCGATGTCCTGCGTCGACAGCAGCAGGCCGGCGACGAAGCCGAAGGCGAAGATCGCCCCGACATCCGTCGGCGCGATCATCGTCATGGCCAGGAAGGTGGCGACCATGCCGCACTGGGTGATGCACACCCATCCCGCCCGATGCGCCTTCGCGAACGGGCGGATGCGGTCGACCTGGGGCGCCCAGAGGAATTTCAGGATCAACGGCAGCATCAGCAGCGAGAGCATGCCGATGGCCGTGCGCGATACGCCCTGTTCGCGCAGGATGGCCGGCAGGGCGGCGGCGAAAAGATAGGTCGGGATGCCCTGGGCGAGATAAAGCCCGGCAAGCACGGCAAACAGCCGCCGGCGATCACGCTGCTGCCGCGCGGGATCGATATGAGCGGTCGCGCTCACCGGGCAGGCTCCCGCCCATCGTGGGCGGCCAGAAAGGTTTCAGCCTCACCGCGGTTCCTCGTCACCAGCAGGGGGAAAGTGTAGAGCTTCCCGAACGCGTCCTGCGTTCCGGCGTCCGCGTCCGGCCGGACGATGGCGCAGGCGCGGCAGGCGGCGTTGATGCGGTCTCGCGTCGCCTTGTACCAGAGGTTCTGCGCCTTCTTCTGCGCAGGCGTGAGTTCGATCTTCTCCTCGATGACGACCATCAGCAGATAGCCGTCGCCGATGGCGCCGATTTCCTCGAGCGCGGCAAGGTAGCGCTCGCCATCATCGCCGCTGCGGGGTCGGGCGCCCAACAGTATGACCCATCGTCCGTTTCGGGTGACGGATATGCCCATGCGCCGCCGCTCCTGGCGCAGCGCGCAGAAAAGTGGATACCACTTTTCGTCGACAAAGCTGCGCAAACTCAAGAATCTAGAACGTGGCCTTGTACGACACCGCGATCGTCCGCCCGAGGCCCGGCACTCTCGCGTCGCGCGTCGCGGTGGCGCTCGGGTTGATGTAGTCGTGATCGAGGAGATTGCGCACGGCGACATTGAACTCGTGATCGCTGATGAATTGATTGCCCTTGAATTTCTTGCCGATGGAGAGATTCACGAGTGCCGCGCCGTCGAGCTTCTTGTCGGGGATGCGGTCGCGCCCCGAGAAGAACTCCACCTCGCCGCGGACCGTCAGATCGTTCTCGAAACGCGTCACCAGATAGACGAGGCCGTTGTAATTGGAGGGAATGCGGTTGTTCGGCAGATATTCGTCGGAGCCGATACGGCCGTCGCCGTTCGCATCGTACTTGCCTTCCACATAGCCGAGCGAGGCGCCCACCGTGAACATGGCGTTGAGATCGGCCTCTCCGTTGAACTCGAACCCCCAGATGCGCTCCTTCTGCTGGGAGACGCGGTTGGCCGTGATATCGTAGTTGACGCCGTTGTCCGACGTCGACAGGAACGCGCTGGCGCTGCCGCGGAACTTGCCCCAGTCGCCGCGCAGTCCGGCCTCGAAAGTGTTCACGAGCTGGGGCTCGGGCGCGATATCCGCATAGCTGATCGTGAAGTCGCCCGGATTGGTGCAAGGCAGCAGCGGCCTGACCGTGGTGCCGTAGGCGTCGCAGATTTCCGCGTTGGAATTCAACCCGGCCCGCCGGGTGAAGCCGCCGATATCGGTGAGGCTGTAGCCTTGCGAGAAGTTGCCGAAAGCCTGCAACTCGCGGGTGACGTCGAAGACAGCGCCGGCGTTGAAGGTCCACTGGCTATAGTCGAAGGAGCCGCCCAGGACGTTGATCGCCGGGAGTGCCACCAGATTGGAGCCGAAGAGGGCTGCCGCCGCCGGCCGGCGGAAGTCGTCGACATCCAGATAGAACTTGTCGAAGCGCACCCCGCCCTGAAGCCGCAGCCGCTCGGTGACGGGAATCTCGGCCTGGGCGAAACCGGCGACGGCATTCTGCGTCATGGGAGAAATAACGTCCACGCCGTTGACGAGCTTCTGGGTGGTCTCGTCGAACACGTAGTCGAGACCCCAGGTCAGCTTGCTGCCGCTGGTGATGAAATCCATCGGCGAGTTGACCGTGAGGTTGACGCCGGCGCGCCGGGCTTCGAGCCGCGTCTGATTGAAACTCGCCGTCGGGTCCACCGTCAACGGCAGCAGCGTCGGCACCAGCGGGTTGATGGGAATGTAGACTTGCGAATTGACCCTGGAAAACTTGTTGAAGGGCGATTGCTTGGTGATGTCGTTGTAGAACGCCTTGATTTCCAGATTGCCGAGAGGGAAGTCTCTGTAGGTGTACTTTGCGGTCAGGTATGTTGAATCCTCGATCAGCGGCTTGCCGACATAGGGATCGAGGAAGTTCGGCGCGACGGGCGAGACATCATAGTTGGTGAACCAGTCCGGGTTCTGGCGGGCATAGGTCCAGTCCGCACTCAGCTCGAACCTGTGGGGGCCGTTTTCGTAACCCAGAACGCCGAACAGATTGCCGAAACCGGTGCGGTCGCCGCCGCCCTGGCCGAGCATGGCGTCGGATGCCATCTCCTTGCCGCGTCCGTCGTAGGTGCGCCGTTTCTGCGTTCCCGATGCCGACAGGAAGTAGTCGAAGTTGCCGGACCTGCCCTCCACCTGAACGCTGCCGGTCGGTGCGATCGACTGGCCGATGTTTTGCGTGAAAGCCGAAAAGCCCGTCCGTGCCGTCACCCTGGGCTTGGCGTCGTCACTCTCGCCGCGTCGGGTGATGAAATTGATGATGCCACCCGTGGCGCCGGCGCCGTAGAGGCTCGACGCACCGCCGACGACCTCGACGCGCTCGACGGTGTTGAGATCGATTGTGGCGAGGATGCGCGAGACATCGCGCAGCGGCGTGTTGCGCGGCACCCCGTCCACCATGATGAGAACGCTGCGGCCGCGATAGGTTTCCGAAGCGCCCGAGATGGTCTGGTTGCGCGGCGCGTAGCCCGGCACCACACGCGCGATGAGATCGGCGGCATCCTCGCTGCGGGCGATCGCGTCGTTGATCTGCTCCTGCCTGACAACCTGGACCGACTGCGCCACGCTGGAGAGCGAGCGCTCGTCGCGCCCGGTGACGATGATCTCGTCCAGCTCGAGCCCCGTATCGCCATCGCCGGGGGCAGCCTCTCCGGATAGGGCCGAAGCCTGTCCGCCGCCGACGATCGCGCCTTCGCCGGTCACCTGCCAGTCGATGCCGGTGCCGCTGAGAAGCCGTGACAGCGCCTGCTCCGCCGAGAACGTGCCGATGACTGCCGTCGAACGGACATTGGCGCCCACCTGCGCCGGGAACACCACCTGCAGGCCGGACTGGCGCCCGAACTGTCCGAGCGCGTTGGTCAGCGGCTGGGCGGGAATGTTGAACCTGTGCCGCGTTGCGGTATCGGCGCCTGACACCTGCACGGTCGACGCGGCAGGCATCTGGGCGAGGGCCTGGGCAGGCGCGACCGCAGCCAGGGCCGCAACCCCGAGAAGCAGCCGCGATAAATTCCCCGCCAGCCCGTTTCCTGAATTGGGATCGGCCTTGTTTCTTCCACTATGCGGACGCATCTGCCCCTTGGTCTCCACCCTGTACACGCATGCCAGGCCCTCCGGCATGCTTTTCCAGACGTAGAAACGAACAGGATTCGCGATTTTTCACGCGGCGGCGCGATTCATGGAAAAAAATGTAACCGACGCCTCGAACGGCGTTCACAAACGCGTGATCACGCGCATGTAAGGGGTGACGGACCGCACCTTGGCGCCGAAGGGCTTGACCAGCGCCGCCAAGGCGGCGTCGGGATCGTTGAGATCGAAAAGACCGCTGACGCGGATCGCCGCGAGAGAGCGGTCGGGCACCGAGATCCAGGCCGTGTGGTAGCGCTGGATCATCTCCACGACGGAGCCGAGGCTGACATCGGTCAGGAACACGCGGCCCTGCCGCCACGCGCCGATATTCTCCGCAGACACTGCGCCCACCGTCATGACGCCGCTGCCGCGGTCGATTTCCAGCTGCTCGCCCGGCGACAACCTGCGCGCGGGCTCTCCGGAAGCGGGGAGGACCTCGACCGACCCCCGCAGCAGCGCGACTGTCGTGTCCGTCGATGTCACGCGGACGTCGAACGCGGTGCCCAGCACCCGCAGTTCCAGCCCCTCGGCATTGACGACGAAGGCGCGCGCGGGATCCGGCGCGACATCGAAGAACGCTTCGCCGGCGAGGAGCGTGACAAGACGTTCCCGCCCCTCCACGTTGATCTTGATCGCGCTGTTTCCCCCGAGATCCACGAGCGTGCCGTCGACCAGCCGCACCCTTTCCGTCTCACCCGCAGCGGTGAGATGATCGGCACGCATCCTGACAAGCGCGTCCGGCGCGACGAAAGCCAGAAGCGCGGCGATCGCGAGCCCCGCACCGAGCGCGGCGACGGTGCGGGACCGCCGGCGTCCGGCGGCTCGTCCGGGCATGGCGCGATCCGTGGCCCGACCCATGGCCAGACCCATGGCCAGACCTACGGCCCGATCGGCTGTCGCGCGCCGTGACGGGCCGCGGCTCGGACGCATCGCCACGTCGTTTTCGGCAGCGTCGCGCTTCCTGCTGGCGCCGAGCAGGCCCCATGTCGCGTTCACCCGCTCCCAGGCGCGACGATGGTCAGCCGATGCGGCGAGCCAGACCTCGAACTCTCCGGAGACCGGCGATCCGTTCGGCGTGTCCTTCAAGGTCACCAGCCAGCCGGCTGCCTCTTCGACCAACGCCCGTTCCTCATCGGATCCTCTGTCATACACGAGTGGGTCCCCCGCGAATTCCCATGGCAACGTGCTGTCCCTGCCGTTCCGGATCGATGAGAAGAATTCTAATGGCGCGGTCATTCACAGTCGAGACCCAGCGTAATGGTCGCGAGCGCCGTTCTGATGAGCCGATGCACCGTGGCGGTTGAAACGCCGAGGTGCGCCGCAATCTCATCCAGCGTATAGTTGCCGAAGCGGTGCATTTCGAGCGCCACCCGCTGGTCCTCCGGCAGCTCCGCAACGAGGGCCATCGACCGTTGCACGCCTTCGCAGAACAAGAGTGCCTCCTCGGGAGTGGGCTCGGCTTGCGGCCGTGTCCATGACGGTGCGTTTTCGGCCGCTCCGGCGTTCTCGCGCTTCCTGCGCCGCAGGAAATCCAGCGCGAGGTTATGCACGATCCGGAACAGATAGCTTGCCGGACGCTGGTCTGCCGAACTGCCGGCCGAACCCGGAACGAACCGGATAAAGGCCTCCTGGACGACCTCTTCGGCAATATCGCGCGACCCGACCATGCGCGAGGCGTAGGCGACCAGCACCGCGCGCTGGTCGAGATAGAGGCTCACGCGCCGTTCAGGACCATCCTTCATCGTGCTCTCCCTGACACGACACGCGATATTCACCGCATCGAGAAATCGCTCGACCCGCCGGAACGGAAAACGGGGATCGGCAGTCCGGGATGGACCGCCGTCCTCTATGCCAATTCGTAACCTCTGATTGTCCCGTGCCTCATAGAGCCAGGCAGGCGATCCTGGTGGCCCGGGCAATGGCCGCCACAATATTCTGAAGCAATTTAACACGCAAGCTCAATGAGTTAGATCTATTCTACGTTGTCGATCCAACTCATTGACAAGCTTATCGATCGGGCATTGGAGGATCGCCGGTGAAAACGGCGATACGGATTCAGGCCGTCTCGCTTCAGCAGCCGGCGCTGGCTTCGCCCAAGGCGCTGGAACCTGAATACAGCATCCGGTACAGGCCGTTCGACGCCAGCAGGTCGGCGTGCCGGCCTTCCTCGACGATCCGGCCGTTGCGGACGACCGCGATGCGGTCGGCGTGGGCGATGGTGGCCAGTCTGTGGGCGATGACGAGCGTCGTGCGGCCCCGCGACAGCTCGCCCAGCGATTGCTGGATGGCCCGTTCGGTCTCCGTATCGAGCGCCGATGTCGCCTCGTCGAGGATCAGGATCGGCGGGTTCTTGAGGAATATCCGGGCGATGGCGAGACGCTGCTTCTGCCCGCCCGAAAGCTTGACGCCGCGCTCGCCGATCATCGTGTCGAGCCCGTCCGGCATCGTCGCCACGAGATCGTCCAGCCGTGCGCGGCGGATGGCTTCCCGGATCTCGTCCTCGCCCGCGTCGAGGCGGCCGTAGGCGACGTTCTCGCGGATCGTGCCGGCGAACAGGAAGACGTCCTGCTGGACGATGCCGATGTTCCGGCGCAGCGAGCGCAGGGTCATGTCGCGGATGTCGATGCCGTCGATGGTGATCGTGCCGGAATCGACTTCATAGAAGCGCGGCAGCAACGAGCAGATCGTCGTCTTGCCGGAGCCCGACGGTCCGACGAAGGCGACGGTCTCGCCCGGATTGACCGTCAGGCTGATGCCGTCGAGCACCGGCCTTCCGGGCTGATAGCCGAAGCGGACCTTGTCGTAGCGGATCGCGCCCCTGAGCGTCGCGACGTCGGCGGCGCCCTCCCTGTCGTCGATGTCCGGGCGGGTATCGAGAAAGCGCTCGTAGCGCTGAAAGCCCGCGAAGCCCTTGGGGTAGGTCTCGATGACCGCGTTGATCTTGTCGATGGGGCGGAAGAAGACATTGACGAGCAGCAGGAAGCCGACGAACCCGCCGGGGGTGAGTTCGCCCCGGATGACGAAGAAGCTCCCCGCCAGCATGACGACGATCTGCACCAGCCGCATGGAGAGGTAGCTCAGCGTCGTGGACGCCGCCATCACCTTGTAGGCCTGCAGCTTGGTGTTGCGGTAGGCGCGGTTGTCCTGCGCGAACAGGTGCCGCTCGTGGTCCTCGTTGGCGAAGGCCTGCACCACGCGGATGCCGCCGACGTTCTCCTCGATGCGCGCGTTGAAGCTCGCCACCCGGCCGTAGAGTGCATGCCATGTCGCCGTCATGCGGCTGCCGTAGCGCGTTGTCAGCCATGCGATCAGCGGCATGATCAGCGCCGTGATTACCGCGAGCGGCACATGGACCCAGAGCATCAGGATGAACGCCCCGATCAGGGTCATGATCGCGATGAAGACGTCTTCCGGCCCGTGGTGGGCGACCTCGCCGATCTCTTCCAGGTCCTTCGTCAGGCGGGCGACGAGATGCCCGGTCTTGTTGTTGTCGAAAAAGCCGAAGGAGAGCTTCTGGAGGTGGTCGAAAGCCCTGCGGCGCATCTCGGTCTCGATGTTGATGCCGAGCATGTGCCCCCAGTAGACGACGATCGCCTGCAACCCGCCGGTGATCAGATAGATCGTGAAAAGCCCCGCCATGGCCAGAACGATGAAACCCCATTGGCCCGTCGGCAGCAGATGGTCGATGAACAGCGTCACCGCCAGCGGGAACGCCAGTTCGAGCAGCCCGGCGACGACGGCGCAGCCGAAATCCAGCAGGAACAGCCGCGTATGCGGGCGGTAGTAGGCGGCGAAGCGTTTCAGAAGGTCGATCATGATGTCACGTCGGTCTGGCGTCCGGCGGGAGGCGGAGCCGGTGAACGAATTGCCGGATGAGGTTGCATAGCCGGCCAGCGGCTGCTGTCAATGGCAACTGATCAATCCTTGCGCGCGTCGTCACCGGCAACGCCCCGGCGCCAGTAGGCGACGGCGTGGCATTTTTCACGCGTCAGCCCCGCCTCCTTCAACGCGAACTGGCGGATCGTCCGCGCCTGCGTGTGCTCGCATCCGGCCCAGACGAGCGGCGCGTCCCCACCGTCGTTCAGCCAAGGGTGGCCGCGGATGATCCGCGCGAGACGATCGGTGCTGCCGGCCTCGGTGCCGTTGCGGTGCAGCCATTTGAGGTCGAGGCGGGCGGCGGAGGTGAGCGCCTGTTCCTCCGAAGCATCGGCCACCTCCACGAAAACCGCGGCTTCCACGGATGTCGGCATGGTCTCCAGCAGCCGCGCGATGGCGGGCAGGGCGGTTTCGTCGCCGAGCAGGATGTAGCGGCGGGCTTCACCGATGGAGCCGCCGCCGGGGCCGGTCATGCCGACGATGTCGCCCGGTCGCGCGTGCAGCGCGAAGCCCGCGCCGGGGGCGTGGTCGTCGTCCGGATCGCCGTGCAGCACCATGTCGATGGCGACTTCTCCCCTCTCCGTGTCGATATGGCGGATGGTATAGACGCGCGCCGCCGGTCTCGCTGCGCCCTGCGGCCATCGCGGCCGTCCGTCCTCGCCGTTGACGGGCCATTCCGGGGGCGCGATCCCGGGTGGCGGAAACAGCAGCCGCACGTGCAGGCCGCCGGTGGCGAATCGGCTGAGGTCGTGGCCCGCGAGCACCACGCGTCGCATCAGCGGCGTCACGTTGCCCACCGAGACGACGCGCATCTCGCGGAAATAGGGCAGCAGTTCCCCCACCTTGCCGTCGCCGCTCCAGCGGATCACGGGTTTCGGCTCGCCGGCGAAGGCCAGAACGTGCTCGGCCACGATCTGCTTGAGGAACGACAGCCCGGTGTCGTCGGCGCTCTCCAGCACGACGGCGAGCGCGCCCTCGGTGATCCCGGCGCGGGCCGTGCCGAAGTCGGAGACGAACCGCGCGCCGTCATCGAGGCGCTCCACCGGGACGTGTTCCGCGAGGTGACCGCACAGGCGGTCGAGCATGTCGCGCGGACGCTCCAGCGCGATGCGGGCCGAGGAGACGAGGCGGGGGGTGTTGGGCGTGTCGGTCATGAGCGCTCTCCGTTTCAATGTCCGGCGCCGGCGCGCCCGCGGCCGAGCAGCCAGATCAGGTAGGGGCCGCCGAGCAGGGCGGCGAACAGGCCGAGGGGCAGCTGATAGGGAAAGGCCACCATCCGCGACAGCCAGTCGGACAGGATCATCAGCCCGGCGCCGATCAGCACGCTGCCCGCCATGCAGGGCAGGGCGCGCGTGAGGCCGATGAGCCTTGCCAGATGGGGCGCGATCAGGCCGATGAAGCTCAGCGGGCCGACGAACAGCGCGGCGGTCGCCGTCAGCAGGCCGGCGAGCGCGATCAGCGCCGCATGGCTTTGCCGCACGGGCACGCCCAGCGCCCGCGCGGTGACGGTGCCGAGCGGCAGGATGTCGAGCCAGCGGCTCATGAAGGGAAGCGGCGCGAGCAGCGCCAGCGCGGCGAGCCCCGCCAGCAACGCCTGTTCCGGGGCGGCCATGTTGATTGAGCCGCTGATCCAGCGCAGCAGGGCGAACGCCTGCACGCCGCCGGTGGCGATCACGGCCGTCAGTACGGCCGAGCACAGCGCGCCCATGGCGACGCCGCCGAGCAGCAGGCGCTCCGGCCCGAAGCCGCTGCGGGCGGCGATCGCGAGCATCAGCACGAGGACGACGAGCGCACCCGATGCGGAGGCCGCGAACTGGATGCCGATGCCGGGATTGTCGACGAGATAGAGCGCCGCCGTCAGCCCCACGCCCGCGCCGGTGCCGACGCCGAGGATCTCGGGGCTGGCGAGAGGATTGACCGTCACCCGCTGCAACAGCATGCCGGCGCCCGCCAGCATCGCGCCGCTCGCGCCGGCGATCCCCATATGCGGCGCCCGCCACGCCAGCAGGTCGGCAAACAGCGTGCCGGTGGCGATCGTCCAGCCGTCCGGCCCGCGGCCCACCGTCAGGCCCGCCGCCGCCACGCACAGGCCGACGGCGACGATGACGGCGATGAGCCGCCACGGCCGCACGCTGCGCGCTGCCGCTGCGGACGCGGCCTGCAGCGACGGCCATTCGGCCATGCGGATGCGCGGCAGGAGCCACAGCAGCAGCGGGCCGCCGAGCAGCGCCGTCGCCGCGCCGGTGGGAATGCGTTCGCCCTCGGCGCCCGCCGTCAACTGGATGCACCCATCCGTCAGCCACAGCAGGATCGCGCCGATCAGCGGGGCGGCGATCATGCGCGCCCGCAGCGTGCGGGCGCCGCCGAGATGGGCGAGGGTGGGCGCGGCAAGGCCGACGAAGCCGATCACGCCCACCTGGGCGGTCACGGTCGACGCGAGCCATACGGCGAGCGCGATCACCATGAGCCGCATGGCGTTGAGGGCGAGCCCCAGGCTGCGGCTCGTTGCGTCGTCGAGCCCGAGGATGGCGAGCGGACGCAGCAGCAACGCGGCGCCCGCGGCCACGACGATCAGGCGGGAGGCGATGGCCGCCGTGGCGCCCCAGTCCTGCTGGGTGAGCGCGCCGCCGCCCCAGATGAACAGCGAGAACATGTAGTCGCCGTTGGCGAGGATGAGCGCCGCGCTGGCCGCGGTTGCCGTCAGCGCCGTCATCATGCCGGCGAGCACCACCGAAACGGGCTCGAGCCCCCGCTGCCACGTGAGCGCGAGGATGAGCGCCGCCGCACTGATGCCGCCCGCCAGCGCGACGCCCTCGCGCGAGATCGCCATCAGCCCCGGCGCGGCGATGGTGGCGGCGGCCATGGCGAATTGCGCGCCCGCCGCGATGCCGAGCGTCGAGGGTTCGGCCAGCGGATTGCGCAGCACCCGCTGCAGCAGCAGGCCGGCAAGGCCGAGCGCCGCTCCGGCCAGGAGCGCCACTGCGGCGCGGGGAAAGAGGCCGTGGGTGAGGATCACCCGGCCGATCTCCTGCATGGGCGGTGCCGCGAACGTGGGGTCCGACAGGTGCAGCGAGATCCGCGCCGCGAACAGGGCGGCCGCGAGCAGGGCCATCACCCCCCAGAACAGCCACGGACGCGCGGACGGGCGTGCGGCCGGCAGACGCCCGGTCATGAGATGCTCAGCCACGGGACGCACCCCCACGGGACGCACCCTTTGTGCCACGCAGGAGAGCGTCGAGGAGCCGCGCGAAGCGTTCCGCCGAGGGCAGCGCGCCGAAATGATTGACGGGTTCCATGAACGCCACGCGGTCCTCCCGCACCATCGGCAGCGACCGCCACAGGGCGCTCGTCGCCAGGGCTCGGCGCACCTCCGGGGGCGTCGGCTCCACGGCGATCAGCCGCGCTTCGGGCACGCGCGCCAGCGCCTCGATCCCCACCGGCGCGGCGGCGGAATAGCTCGACGCGCCCTCCCACGCATTGGCGAGGCCGAGCAGGCCGAGCACATTGCCGAACAGGCTGTCGTCGCCGAAGGCGCGGAAATGGCGCGCGTCCCCCAGGCTGGCGACGAAGATCGGGCGGCGCTCCACGCCGGCAAGCCGCTCACCGATCGCCGCGAGTTCACGGCGGGTGCCGTCGATGAGCGACCCCGCCTCGCGCGCCAGGCCGAGACGCTCGCCCAGCGCCGCCGTGGCCTGTTCGGCCCGCGGATAGGGCGGTTCGCCAGGCCGGAACACAGTGGCAGAGAACACCGGAGCGATGCGTTCGTAGATCGGCCGCAAATGCTCGTAGAAGTTCGAGATCAGGATAAGATCGGGTTGGACGATGCGCAGCAGCTCGAAGTTCGGCGTGCCGCGCAGCCCGAGATCGGTGACGCTTTCGGGCGTCGCCGGCACAACCACCTGCCTGCGGAACTGGATGAGCTCCGTCGCCGCCACCGGTGTCACGCCGAGTGCCAGCGCCGTTTCCAGCATCGCCCAGTCGATCGCCGCGATGCGCTGCGGCTGCGCGCCGGCAAGGGCCGGCCGCGCCAATGTCGCGCCTGCCAGAACCAGCGCCGCGCGGCGCGTTATCGCATGGCGGGGCACCGCGTGTCACTCCCCATAGCTGGTAATCACTCCCCATAGCCGATGGGCCGGCCGGATTGCGGATGGGGAAAGATCCCCATGCGGAAGCCGTAGAGTTTCTCCGGCACGGCCGTGCTCATGATCACCTCCGGCGCGCCGCGCGCCGGCGCGACGGAGAGCGTCAGGCCGGGAATGATCACGCGGGAACCGGCGGAAAAGCTGACCCCCCTCCAGTTCGTAGAGGGGGGCGGCCGGATCATCGGAGCTGTCGATGCGCAGCGTCATAAATCGATATGGGCCTTGAACTTGAACACGCGCCGCTCGGCATAGCCGCAGGCGAACTGGGTCTGGCAGCTCGCGACGTATTTCTTGTCGAAGAGATTGGTGACGTTGAGATCGACACCCCAGTTGTCGCGCTTGTAACCGACCCGCGCATCGAACACCGTGGCCGACGGAACCTTCAGGGTATTCTCGTTATCCACCCAGGACGAGCTGACATAGCGGACGCCGCCGCCCAGCACGAGACCCTTCAGCACGCCGCTGTCGAAGGTGTAGTCCACGCCCAGCGCCGCCTGCTGCTCGGGAATGATGAAGGGCGTGTTGCCGATGAGCGCCGCGTCGGCGTCGTCCGTGATTTCGAGGTCGAAGGCGGTGAACGAGGCGAGCACCCGCAGGTTGTCGGTGATGTTGACCTTGGCCTCCAGTTCCACGCCCTTGGAATTGACCTCGCCGATCTGGGTCTCCGCGAGGAACGGCCCGGTGACGACGTTCTGGCGCGTGAGATCGAAGAAGGACAGCGTGAACAGGCCGTCGACGAAGGTCGGCCGGTACTTGACGCCGACCTCGTACTGGTGCCCGCTCTCGGGCTTGAACATGTTGGTGGCGAGCGACGAGCCGACCGACGGCAGGAAGAAGGTCGCGACGCTGGCATAGGGCGTGATGCCGTTGTCGAACTCGTAGGCGAGGCCGGCGCGGCCCGAGAACTTGGCATCCTTGCCCTGGTAGGCCGGCTCGCCCGTCGCCTTGGTGTCGACGTAGTCGTAGCGCCCGTTCAGCGTCACGATCCAGCCGTCGCCGAAGCGCAGCTGGTCCTGCAGGTAGAGGCCGAACTGGTTCTGCTTGATGTTCTGGTCGATGTAAGGACTGCGCAGGCCCTGCAACGCGCCGTAGATGGGAAACACGGCGCTGATGGGGGTTGCCGTGCCCGTGGCCTGTATCTGGTTCATGTCGACATATTTGTAGTCGAACCCGAACAGCAGCCGGTGGCTGATCGGCCCGGTATCGACGGTGCCCTCGATCTGGTTGTCGATGGTGACGGTCGTCAGATCGGTCTTATGGCCGAAATTGATGCGCTCGAGCAGGAAGTCCGGGTCCGTGGGCACGGGGGAAAAGCCCAGGTAGCCATAAGGATAGGGCGCGACTTCCTCGACGTCGGCGTAGCCGAAGCGGAAGTTCTGCCGCACGGCCCAGTGGTCGTTGATGGCGTGCTCCAGCTCATAGCCGACGGTGACCTGCTGGCGTTTATAGAAATCGATGTCCGGCTCGGTGAAATTGGCGTCGCGGCGGATGCGGCCGAAGGGGGCGGGGCGCACGGTGCCGACGTAGGGCAGGAAGCCGCCGCCGCCGTGGTTCTGGTCGAAGAAGGTGTAGTTGCCGAGCACCGTCAGGGTGGTGTCGGCGGAGGGCCGCCAGGTGAAGCTCGGCGAGAAGGAGCCGCGCAGCTCCTCGGCGAAATCCGTATAGCCGTCGCCGCCGATGAAGATGCCGGAGAAGCGGTAGTCGAACGTGTCGGTCAGCCTGTCGCCGATGTCGACGCCGAGATAGGCGGTGCCCGCGTCGTTGATGCCGGTCTCGAAGTAGCGCTTGCGTTCGCCCGTGGGGCGCTTGCTGATGTAGTTGACGATGCCGCCCGGATTGCTGCCGCCGTAAAGCACAGAGGCCGGCCCGCGCAGCACCTCGATGCGCTCCAGGTTGAAGGTATCGACGAAGAAACCGCCGAAGGCGTAGCTGAACAGCGGCAGGCCGTCGAGATAGGTGCCGTGCTGCGTCGCCTGGAATCCGCGTATGAACATCCAGTTGGTGTCGCTGTCCGGCCCGAAGGGCTGCGCGAACACGCCGGCCGTGTAGCGCAGGGCCTCGTCCACCTTCTGCGCGCCCTGATCGTCGATCTGCTGGCGGCCGATGACCGAGACCGACTGCGGGATGGCCTCGATGGGCGTGCTGGTTTTCGAGCCGGTTGCAGTGTTTCTTGCGACATAGCCGTTCACGGGTCCGGTCGCCGATCCGTTGCCCGCCTCCGCCTCGACGATCACCGGTTCGAGCGTGACCTCGGAAGCAGCCTCCTGTCCGAACGCGGTCAAGGGCAGGCAGATCGTGAGCAGGGCAGTCGAGGATACAAGTATAAAACCTAAGCCGGAGCGTGTCGTCATTGGTGTTTTCCCGCACCTCGCCAGAAGCCGGGCACGCTCCCGCGCAACCGGTTCATGGCGGTCCATTTTGTCGCACGTGTCTAGCACCGACCGTGGGATACTGGATTGAACGTTCTTGTGGCGGATCGGACGATTTTGGCTTGTTGAAGGTATGGAGACCCGGCGTTCCGGAGGGCGAGAGAAAGGAAACCGGACAGGAGGCGACATGGTCGCGCTTCCACGCAGCCGGCGTCGTTCCGACCATGTTGCGGAAGATGCGGGTCAGATGCGCCTGATCCGCGAAGCCCGTCATGGCCGCGACATCGGGCAGCGACGCGTCCCGGTCTTCAAGCAGCTTCTTGACCTTCTCTATCCGTGCCCGCATCTGCCAGCGATGGGGCGGGAGGCCGGTCGACGCCTTGAACGCGTGGCTGAAATAGGACTGGGAAAGCCCCGTGAGTTCCGCCAGCTCCTCAAGCCGGATCCGGCGCAGGCAATTGTCCTCGATGTAGGCGACCGCGCGGCGCAACTGCCATTGCGACAGCCGGCTGCGCGTGCGTGGTTCCTTCTTCTCCAGCTGAAGGGCCGCCGCCAGCAGCGCGCCGATCAAACCGTCGCCGTACATGTCGTCGAGCCCGCTCGGCCGCACGCATTCCTCCGCGATCAGGCGGGCGAGCCGCAGGACACGATCGTCTCTGAACATCAGGCGCGGCGCTTCGAGGCACCGGCTGTCGACCTTCTCGCCCATCCGCGCCTCAAGGGTCCGTCTGTCGAAATGGATGTCGAGATGCTTCAGCCGGCGCAACGGTTCGGCGCGCGACCAGATGCGCAGGTCCGCCGGAATGAAGCAGATGGGGTTGCCGCCGCCGCTCGCCGCGCTGTGCACGGACCCGCCGGCAGAATCGACGATGTCGATGCCCGCATCCGGCGCATCGATGCCGGCGGCCTGTTCCAGAACGATGAACAGGCGCGGGTCCGGCGAAACGTATTCCCCCCATGCACCGCCCGGGCAGGCGACCTCCCAGACATCCGCGACGACGCCGCTCCACGAACGCCAGTTGAGGGGAGAGATGACCTCAACCCCGACATGAAAGCTCTGCATCCGGGGACGAAAAGACATGGCAAGAGTCCGCTTTGAGCACAGAATTTTATTTAGAGTAATTATATTTATGGACAGCATGATCCAATCAATGGCTATTCATTACCATAATGAGTGGCGATTGCAAATCTATATTGTACCTTGATTATAATTGATCTAACTACTGCCTTGTTTATTGTTGCAGGCTGGCGCATCACGCGGCTTAGGCGCGGGCAGATCCTCCGCCGCGATCGCCCCGCACCCCATATTGCGCACCGGGGGATCGACCCGTCGTCGCGTGAACGAACGCGTTCGGGAGTTGCCTTGCCGCGCCAGTGCATTATTGTTTATGGATTGAATGAAATCGGTCGCGAGATCTCGCCCTGGATCAGGCGCGTTTCCGGTCGTCTGAATGTCTGGGGTTGGTGAGCCATGAGCGGCTTGGTATCTATGCCCGCGCACGTGGAGCCCAAGGTGGCCGACGTGGCCGTCTACGCGGGCGCCCAATGTGTCAGTTTCATCGGTTCGTGGATGCAGAAGGCGGCCGTCGGCTGGCTGATGTGGGAACTCACCCATTCGCCGGGGTGGGTGGGCGCCATCGCGCTCACCGATCTCGTATCCGCGATCTGGGTTGCCCCGCTTGCCGGAACCGCGGCCGACCGCAGCAATCCCTACCGGCTGATCCTTCTCACCCAGTGGCTGAGCCTCGTCGCGGCTGCGCTGTTGTGGCTGATGATCGTCGGCGGCGCGGCGACGCCTGCCAGCCTGCTCCTGTGGGCGGTGATCGATTCCACGGTGCAGGGCTTCAACCAGCCGGTGCGCATGCTCGTGATTGCCCTGATCGCGCCGGGCAACCGGACATCGCAGGCAATAGCCGCCAACTCGATCGCGGCCAATCTGGCCCGCATCCTGGGGCCGGCAATCGGCGGTTTCGTCATGCTGCACAGGGGGGTGGACTGGGCGATCCTGCTCAACATCCTGTCGTTCGCGCCGTTTTTGGTGGCCATCGTCTATCTTCGGCGGTGGATAGACCGGGCGCCTCCGGCTGAGGAGCGTGCGTCGCTGCTCGAGGACATCGCGTCCGGCTTTTCATACGTTTACAAGACGCCCCGGATCGGGTTGCTGTTCGTGCTCACGGCGCTGTTCGCGCTCCTCGGACGCCCGTTCACGGAGCTGTTTCCGGCTATCGCGGGAGAGATTTTTGGGGGCGGCCCGGAGACACTCGCCCTGCTGATGAGTGCGCAGGGGGTGGGGGCGTTGTTTGGCGCCGGCTGGATGCTGCGGGCGCGCAGCCGGACGTCGCTCGTCGTCATCACCTTTGCAGCTGCTTTCAGCATCGCGGTGGTGCTCGTCGGCTTTTCCCTCTGGCGCGCGACGACATTCGGGCTGACGATGATGCTGTTTGCCGGTTTCTTCCATGTTGTCTGCAATATCGGCATGCAGTCGATGGCGCAGACCATGAGCGAGCTGGACATGCGCGGGCGCGTGCTGTCGCTCTACTGGCTGCTCTTCAAAAGCGGCCCTGCCGTCGGCGCCTTTCTGCTCGGTGTCGGGGCGCATTACGTCGGGCTGCAGACCCTTATCGGCCTCGCAGCCGCGCTGCTGGGCGTCGCGGTGATCGCCATGGCGCCGTCCGTGCGCCGCATCTATCTGCGCGACGACGGATAGGGCGGCGCCGCTCCAAGAGGGCCGGGAATGGCGGCCGACCGCCGCTTCGAGCCGTTGATTCTACATCTGCTTTTCTATGACGCAGAACGTGTTACCGTCCGGATCGGAAAGAACGACGTAGTCCGCGCCCTCGGGATAGCGCCACTCAACACGCCTTGCGCCAAGCGACAGAAGTCTCTCAACCTCAGATTTTTGACTGGATGCGTAGAGGTCGAGGTGGTGGCGCTGGTGGCTCTCGGCATCAGACGAAACAACCGTAATCGCCATCTGCTGGCCCTCGCCCTCGGCCGGAACGAGTATGGCCCAGTCCGGCGACGGCTCCCGTAATGGCTTGTAATTCAAGGCAGCACACCAGAATTGGATAGCGCGAGGGACATCTCTCACTCCCCAGACAATTGAACCGATCTTGAGCACTGGCAGCCTCCATCTCTGCGCTTCGGAGAACCGTGCTGCAATAATAACGCTAACAACGGGGCGAAACAGCGGGCCGTCTGCGTCGACCATGCTACGGCGATTTCGAAGCGGCGTTGCCGCGCCGCATGGCTGTTCCAGACCGATAGACAGATAGTGGCAAAGAAATTGTTTCCTTTTTGTTCTCTTCGGCTATACTGCCCGGCGTAGCTGTGCACAGGGGGAAACCATGTCGGAGCAGGAAGAGAAATTCGAACGCCTGAGAGCTTTGCACGACCGGGACGGAGCGTTCGTCATACCCAATCCGTGGGATGCGGGCTCGGCCCGTCTTCTGACCAGTCTGGGCTTCGAGGCGTTGGCGACCACGAGCGCGGGCTATGCGTTTTCGAAGGGAAAACGGGATTCCTTCGCCGGCCTTGGCAGGGGCGAGATACTCGACAACGCCGCCGAGATCGTGAATGCGACGCATCTTCCGGTCTCTGCCGATCTTGAAGACGGTTTCGGCGCTGCGCCGGCAACCTGCGCCGAGACCATCCGCATGGCCTGCAAAGTCGGCCTGGTCGGCGGATCGATCGAAGATGCAACGGGCGATCCCGATGCTCCGATCTACGATATTTCCCAAGCTGTTGAACGCATAGAGGCGGCTGCGGAAGCGGCACGCGGCCTGCCCTTCGTGCTGACCGCCAGGGCCGAGAACTACCTGTGGGACCGTCCCGATCTGGACGATACGATCAGGCGGCTTCAGGCGTTTTCCGAAGCGGGGGCGGATGTGCTCTATGCGCCGGGGCTCCCCGATATCGATGCGATCAGGACCGTATGCCGCGCCGTGGACAAGCCGGTGAACGTGGTCATGGGGCTTGGAGAGCGCAGCTACTCGGTGGCCGAACTGTCGGATGCGGGGGTGCGCCGCATCAGCGTCGGCGGGTCCTTCGCGCGGGCTGCGCTGGGTGCTTTGATGCGCGCGGCTGAGGAGGTGAAGTCATCCGGCACGTTCACCTATGCGGCAAGCGCGCTCCCTTCTGTTGTCATCACCTCGCTCATGTCGCAGGATAAACCTGCCGACAGGCAGTGACCGGATCGTCCTGCGCCCCGACATTCGCCAGCCGGCCGCGCTGTGCCGGCGCCTCGCTCGGCATGGCCAGGGAACAAAATCCTGCGGACGGCGTTGCCCCGTGATCCGGGCGAGCAGTCGACCGCGCGATACTTCTCGCGAGAGTTGATGCCCAGCCACGGCTGTTCCAGGCCAGTACACCGGGTGGAGGCGTACCGTGGCACCGAGAGCGAACTGGAAAGGATATCTGAAGCTTGTGGAAGTGATCTGCCCCGTGGCGCTCTATACCGCTGCCTCGACGTCCGATCGCATCGCTTTCCACACCCTCAACCGCGCGACCGGCAACCGGGTCCGGCGGCAGTTCGTCGACAGCGGCACCGGCCGGCCCGTCGAGAGGGACGAGCAGGTCAAGGGATACGAGGTCGGCGAAGGCGACTATGTCGTGCTGGAGCCCGAGGAGGTGGCCGCGGCTGTCCCCGACAGTGACAAGACGCTCTCGATCTCGGCCTTCATCGACTGCGGGGATATCGACGATGTCTATTTCGACAGGCCGTACTACCTGGCGCCGGCCGACAAGACGGCCGGGGAAGCGTTCGCGCTCATTCGCGAGGGCATGCGGTGGAAGAAGGTCGCGGCGATCGCGCAGACGGTCCTGTTCCGGCGCGTTCGCACCCTCCTCATCCGTGCCCACAATGACGGCATGATCGCCACCACGCTCAATTTCGACTACGAGGTGCGCCCGGCGGGGGAGGCCTTCAGGGACATTGCCGAGATGCGGATCGAGGGTGAGATGCTCGACCTCGCCGAGCATATCATCGACACCAAGATGGGGAAGTTCGACGCCTCGCGGTTCGATGACCGCTACGAGAAAGCGCTCGTGGATCTGGTGAAAGCCAAGCTCGAAGGCAGGAGGATCGAGCCGCGCAAGGAGCCGAAGCGCGAGAAGGTGGTCGATCTGATGGCGGCGCTGCGTGAGAGCGCGGGCGTCGCCGGCAGGAGGCCGGCGAGGAAGGCCGACGCGAGGAAAAAGGCCGCCCCGGCCGCGCCCCGTCCCCGCAGGAAGGCCGGCTGACCATGGCGCTGGAGACCTACCGGCGGAAGCGCGACTTCGCTTCGACCCCGGAGCCGAAAGGCGGAAGACCGCGCAAGAGCGGCAATAGTTTCGTCGTCCAGAAGCACGCCGCCACCAGTCTGCACTACGATTTCCGGCTGGAGATGGATGGCGTGCTGAAGAGCTGGGCCGTTCCCAAGGGGCCGAGCCTCGTTCCCGGCGAGAAGCGTCTCGCGGTCGCAGTCGAGGACCATCCCCTCGAATACGGCGATTTCGAGGGGACGATTCCGCAAGGCCAATATGGCGGCGGCACGGTCATCGTCTGGGACCGCGGCACCTGGTTGCCGATCGGGGACGCGCACAAGGCCTATGCCAAGGGCGATCTCCAATTCGAGCTCGACGGCGAGAAGCTCCGCGGCCGCTGGCACCTCGTCCGCATGCGCGCCAAGCCGCGCGAGAAACGTGAGAACTGGCTGCTGATCAAGGGGGATGACGAATTCGCCCGGCCGGACGGCGCCGCCGACATCCTCGATGAATGGCCGCAATCCGTGCAGACGGGGCGTGACATCGCCGAAGTTGCCGGCGAAGCGCCGGGCTGGTCCGCGCGGACGGGCCGGATCCGGAAGAGCGGCCGGGCGCGACAACCGGACGGGCCGGAGGCCGGGAAGGCGGCGGATGCGGCGGCTGTCCCCCCCGACCCCGCGACGGTCAAGGGCGCGAAGAAGAGCCCGATGCCGTCCTTCGTCGAGCCGATGCTCGCCTCGCTCGTTTCCGCCGCGCCCACCGGCGAGCGCTGGCTGCACGAGATCAAGTTCGACGGCTACAGGCTTCAGGCCCGCATCGAGGCGGGACGCGTGAAGCTGCTGACCCGCGGCGGGCTCGACTGGACCAGGAAGTTCGGAAAGGCGGTGGTGTCCGCGTTGCAGGAACTGCCGGTCGGGACGGCCATCATCGACGGCGAACTCGTGGTCGAAACCGATTCCGGCGCTTCCGACTTCTCCGCCCTGCAGGCCGATCTGAGCGAGGGGCGGACCGACCGTTCCGTCTTCTACGCCTTTGATCTGCTCTATCTCGATGGCTACGACTTGCGCGCGCTGCCGCTCGTCGAGCGTAAGGCGCTGCTCGAACGGGTGGTGGCGGACGACGGCGGCATGATCCGCTCCAGCGGCCATTTCGACGAAAGCGGGACCCTGGTGCTGCGCCATGCCTGCCGGTTGAGCCTCGAAGGCATCGTCTCGAAGCGCCGCGACGCGCCCTACCGGGCCGGCCGCGGCAAGAGCTGGGTGAAGTCCAAATGCTCCCCCCGGCAGGAATTCGTCGTCGCCGGCTATGTGCCGTCGACCGTCTCGCGCAAGGCGATCGGCTCGCTCGTGCTCGGTATCTACGACGGCGACGATCTCCACCATGTCGGCCGGGTGGGCACCGGCTTCAGCAGCGCGGTCGCCGAGGAACTCCTGCGCCGGCTGGAACGCATCCGTACGACATCGAGCCCCTTTGCCGGGCGCCTGACCGCCGACGAGGCGCGGCAGGTGAGGTTCGTGCGCCCCGAGCTCGTGGCGGAAGTCGAGTTCCGGGCGTGGACGGCCGACGGCAACCTCCGTCACGCCTCCTTCCGGGGGCTGCGTGAGGACAAGGCCGCGCGGGAGATCGTCCGCGAGATCCCGAAGTCCGGCGCGAAGGCGCCCGCGCCGCAGCGCCGAACCGTTCGGCTCACCCATCCCGATCGCCTCTACTGGCCGGACGAGGGCATCACCAAGGAAGGGCTTGCCGATTATTACGCGGAGGTCTGGCGCCACATTGCGCCCCATATCGTCGGCCGTCCGCTCGCGCTGCTGCGCTGCCCGAACGGCATCGCCGGGCAGAAATTCTTCCAGAAGCATGCATGGAAGGGCCTCAACCCCGCGATCGTGCCGGTGGAGGACCCGCAGAACCCTTCCGACGAGCCGCTGATCAGCATCAACGATCTGGACGGGCTCATGGGCCTCGTGCAGTCGGCCGCTCTTGAAATCCATCCCTGGGGCTCGACCGTGACCGACTGGGAGCGGCCCGACCTTCTCGTCCTCGACCTCGATCCCGGTGAGGGCGCGCCCTGGCAATTGGTGATCGATGCGGCGCATGAAGTGCGGCAGCGCCTGACGGACGCCGGTCTTGCCGCCTTCGTCAAGACGTCCGGCGGCAAGGGCCTCCATGTCGTCTCGCCGCTCGCGCCCGTGGCGCGCTGGCCGGCAGTGAAGGCGTTCACCAAGGCGCTCGCCGATGCCATGGCGTCCGACAGCCCCGACCGTTTCATCTCGACGATCACCAAGTCGAAGCGCCGGGGCAAGATCCTGATCGACTACCTGCGCAATCAGCGCGGCGCGACGGCGGTCGCGCCCTATTCGACGCGGGCGCGTCCGGGGGCGTCCGTCTCGGCCCCGCTGCGCTGGGACGAACTCGGCCCGGGGATCGGGCCGGGCTATTTCACGGTCGAGAACATGCCGATCCGGCTGGCGGCGGTCCCCGGCGATCCGTGGGACGGATTCCGTGCCGCCGCCGCGCCGCTGGAGCCCGTCCGGTCCCCCCGGCAATCGTCGGCATGAAGCTACCGCTTCCGCCGCCGGCCTTCGGCGGCGATGCTCTTCCTGAGAGCGTCCATGATATTGATGACATTGCCCGGCTGGGCCTCCGTCCGGCCCCTTGTCCTGGCGGGCCGTCTGCGGCCCTTCTTCTTGGCCGCGATGATATCGAGAAGCTTCGCCTGCACGGGGTCGCCGACCATGTCGGGATGCCATGAGGTTGTGCGCTCCTCGATGAGTTCGCTCACGAGCCTCATCAGGCCGGCGTCGACCTTGCCGTCGCCGATGTTGCCGAAGTACTCCTTCTCGTCCCGCACCTCGTCGCCGTAGCGAAGCGTCCAAAGCACGATCCCCTTGCCGCGCGGTTCGAGCATCACGGCGCGCTCGCGCCGGTAGAGCATCAGACGGGAAATCCCGACGGTCCCCGTCGACGCCATGGCATCGCGGATCACCGAGAAGGCTTCCTCCCCCACCGGGTCGTCCGGCACCAGGTAATGCGGCCGGTCGTACCAGATCCACTCGATCGTGTCGGAGGGCACGAACATATCGATGTCGATCGTGCGGGTGCTCTCGAGCGCGATCGTTTCGAGTTCGTCGTCCTCCAGCAGCACATGGTCGTCCTCGCCGCGCGGATAACCCTTGACCTCGTCGTCCTCGTCGACGGGCTCGCCGGTCCCGGCGTCGACGTAGCGGCTGACGACGCGGTTGCCGGTATCCGCATTGAGGGTGTGGAAGCGGACCTTCTCGTCCTCGCTCGTCGCCGGCATCATCGAGACCGGGCAGGTCACGAGCGACAGCTTCAGATAGCCTTTCCAGAACGATCGCGGCGCCATGCGGAATCCCTCGAAGCGGACGGGAGGAGAACGCCGCGCGGGCGGTTTCGTTCCAGCCATTGTCCCAGGCAAGGGCGCGGCGCGATCTGCCGCAACCGGGAACCGTTCCGGGACGGGCGCGTTATCGCCATGCCAACTTCGTAATGCCAACCGCGTAGCCGGACCGAACACAGGAAGCAGTTGAGGCCCCGCCCATCCTTACCTGGCAAGCTTACCTGGCAAGACCATCCCGTCACACCGGACAAGCAGGAGGTATTCATGAAACTCAATGGCAAGAGAGTAGCAATTCTGATCGCGCCGCGCGGAACCGAAGATTCCGAATTTGCGAAGCCGAAGGAGGCGCTGGAGGCGGCAGGCGCACAGGTCACGATCGTCGGGCTTGCGAAAGGCAAGGCCCGGACGGTGACGAACGATATCGATCCTGCCGGCGAATATGACGTCGGGAAGACCGTTGCAGAAGTCTCGGCGACCGACTTCGATGCGATCGTCATTCCCGGCGGCAGCGTCGGCGCGGACAAGCTGCGCGGCGACGAGAAGACGGTCGCGTTCGTGCGCGGCTTCTTCGAACAGGCCAAGCCCGTCGCCGCCATCTGCCACGCCCCGTGGGTGCTTGCCGAGGCGGACGTGATCGACGGCCGCAAGCTGACGTCGTTCAGGAGCATCCGGACGGATCTGGTCAACGCCGGGGCCGACTGGGTCGATGAAGAGGTTGTGGTCGATCAGGGACTTGTCACCAGCCGCACACCGGATGATCTGCCCGCCTTCGTCGGCAAGGTCGTCGAGGAAGTGGCCGAAGGCAGGCATGCGGAACAGGCCGGAAGCGTCTGAGGCCGGCGCTTCCGGTCAAGCAATCGCCCGTTGAGAAAGGAACATGTCATGGCCAAGGAAAAAACGCTGGAAGATCTCTTCCTCGCCACGTTGAAGGACATCTATTACGCTGAAAAGAAGATCGTCAAAGCGCTTCCGAAATTGAGGCGCGCGGCGCAGTCGGAAGACCTGAAGGCGGCGTTCGACAAGCACCACGAGGAAACCGAGGGGCACATCGAACGCCTGCAGCAGGTGTTCGAGATCGTCGGCAAGCAGCCGCGCGGCAAGACATGCGAGGCGATCGAGGGCATCGTCACGGAGGGCGAGGAGATCATCGAGGAATTCAAGGATACCCCGGCGCTCGACGCCGGCCTCATCGCCGCCGCCCAGGCCGTGGAGCACTACGAGATCACCCGCTACGGCACGCTGAAACGGTGGGCCGGGGAACTCGGCATCGCCGAGGCGGTCAAGCTGCTCGATGCGACGCTGAAGGAAGAGATCAAGACCGACGAGCACCTGACCGGGCTTGCGGATTCTTCCGCCAACGACAGGGCCAAGGCGCGCGAGACGGCCTGAGCCTCGACCGGCTTGCCGGGAAGGTCGGCGCCTCCCTCTGCGGGAGGCGTCGTCGCCGGCGCCGGCAAGGTGAAGCCGTAGCGGGACCAGCCGCCATGTCGACCGCGGAAGTGGAGGCTTTGTCACTGAAGGAGCTGGCTGAGGCCGAGGCCGGATGCATGCGCTGCGACCTCTATCGCAACGCCACGCAGGTGGTGCCCGGCGAGGGACACCGGCAGGCGCGCATGATGGTGGTCGGCGAGCAGCCGGGCGACAAGGAGGACATGGCCGGCCGCCCCTTCGTCGGACCCGCCGGGCGCATCCTCGACGCGGCGCTGGCGGAGGTGGGAATCCCGCGGCAGGCGGTCTTCGTGACGAATGCGGTCAAGCATTTCAAATTCGTGCCGCGCGGCAAGGTGCGGCTGCACAAGCGTCCCAATGCCGGGGAGATAGAACGCTGCAAATGGTGGCTCGGCCAGGAGCGCAAGCTGGTCTCTCCCGCCGTTCTGGTGGCGATGGGGGCAACCGCGGTGCGCAGCCTTCTCGGGCGCCCGGCGTCGATTGCCTCCCTGCGCGGCGAGGCCCGCCGGCTCGAAGACGGCACGCCGATGATCGCGACCGTCCATCCCTCATACCTGCTCCGCATCCGCGATCCGGCTGTGCGGGATGAGGAACGCACGCGCTTTGCCGCCGACCTCAGGCGCGGCTGGGAACTGGCGACGTGATTCATCCAGCGGTCCCGTTCCGGAAGCTGCGCGTCCCGCCGGGAGACGCCGAAAGTCAATGCATGATCGACCATCCGCCATCCGCCTTGCCCGGCGCCTTCATACAGCGGCTTCTCGCCGCTGGTGCCGTCGTGACCGCGGCGCTGGCGCTGTGGTATCTGCGCGATATCGTCCTTCTGGTCTTCGCCGCCATTCTCTTCGCCATTGCGCTGAGGGCGCTCGCCGCCGCGGTCATGCGGGTGACGGGCCTCAACAACGGCTTCTCCTTCTTCATCGCTGCAGTGGCGGTGGCGCTCGCCGTCGGTCTCTTCTTCGCCGTGCTCGGCACCCAGCTTCAGGCGCAACTCGCGCACCTGGGCGATCAGCTGCCCGAACTGCTCGCGCCGTTCGAAGGATGGCTCGGGGTGGGCGACATGGGAGAGTGGCTGGCGGAGCGGGCGGAGGCGGTGATCAACGAGACGACGCTGGTGAGCCGGATCGCGGGGCTGTCGGGGGCCGCGGCGACGCTGCTGGCGAATGTGGTGCTCGTGGTCGTGGCGGGCTTCTATATCGGCAACCGCCCCGGCCTCTACCTCGGCGGCTTCCTGCAGCTCTTTCCGCCGGCCATTCGCGGCCGGGCGGAGGAGACCCTCGGCGCGCTGGGCGCGGCGTTGCAGCGCTGGCTGACGGGCCAGATCGCAGCCATGCTGGCGGTCGGCACGCTGACCTTTCTCGGCCTGTGGGCGCTGGGAATAGAATCGGCGCTGGCGCTGGGCTTCATCGCCGGCGTCCTCGAATTCATCCCGTTCCTGGGGCCGATGCTGGCGGCGGTGCCGGCGCTCGCGCTCGCCCTTGCCGTCGACTCGATGACGGCGATCTGGGTTCTCGTGCTATATGTGGTCATCCAGCAGGTCGAAGGGAACGTTCTCAGCCCACTGATCCAACAGCGCGCCGTGTCGCTGCCGGCGGCCGTCACCCTGTTCGCGATCCTGGCTTTCGGTATCCTGTTCGGCCCGCTCGGCGTGCTGCTCGCCACGCCGCTTGCGGTGGTCTGCCTCGTGGCGGTCAAGCAGCTGTGGGTGCACGCCGCTCTCGGCGAAGAGGTGTCGCTGCCGGGAGATGCCGGCAAGGGGATGGAACGGGTCGGCGCGGAGCGAGTTTCGATGGAAAAGGAGGATTGATCATGAGCACACCTCAGCCGTGGCCCGAGCCGGAGCCCGGACCCGTACCACCACCTGCGCCGGAGCCGTTTCCGCCGGAGCCCGTGCGTGAGCCCGATCCTCCTCCCAGGCTTCCCGACGAAGATCCCCTGCCCAACCCGGACGAGAACGAAAACCCGCCGCAGCACAGCGCCGCGGCGGGGCGGGCGGCGCCCGTCGACGGACGTTCCCTCCCGCTGCTTCGATCGTGAAAGGGCGGCCGCTGTCTTGAAAAACTTGAAAAACAGGTCAAGGGCGTTGATACAGACAGGGAAGGAATCGAAAGAGTCGAGGCGCGCTCGATGCGTGATCAGGACTGCCCGGAAGACCACGACGCCCGTGTGCCCGAAACGGCGCCCGGCGAGTTCGATCGCCTGCTGCGCGAGATCGAGAAGGAAGCGGTGCCGGCGCGGCTTCTGGAACTCGCGCTGGAGCTGCAGGCGGCGCTCGCGGCACGGCGCAGGCGGCGGGAGGGCGAGGAACGCCCCTGAGCCGTTCGACGGCCTTCCGGCGGCAGCGGCCCGGCGGCCACGGCGCCTCCCTCCGGACATAAATCCCGGAACTTCCTGTCCGAGCCCGCATTAAGCCTCTAGAAGCGTGCCCGGCGCGCAATGAGGAGGCCAGTCCGGTGGATGGACTGAAAGATCACCAATCCTCTCCCTCGCAAGCGGAGATCGTCCAGCTCATCCCCGCGTTGCGCGCCTTCGCCCGAACCTTCTACCGCGATCCGCACGAAGCCGACGATCTGGTCCAGGAGACCCTTACCCGCGCCTTGTCGAGCATCTGCCAGTTCCGGCCGGGCACCAGCATGAAGTCGTGGCTGTTCACGATCATGCGCAACGCCTTCTACACGAAGATCAAGGTCGAGAGGCGGGAGGCGCCCGGAGCGACCGACTGCGTCTCGCTGCGGCCGGCGTCCGACCCGACGCAGGAATGGTCGGCACGGGGACGCGAGATCGCCGACGCGATCCAGCGCCTGCCCGAGCAGCAGCGCGAGGTACTGGTGCTGATCGGCGTGCTGGGCGTTTCCTACGAAGAGGCAGCCATCATATGCGGCTGCGCCATGGGCACGGTCAAGAGCAGGCTGAATCGGGCACGGTTGAGGCTGCTGAAGGAGATGGGCGAGGCTTCCAGCGCTTCCTCGCTGGAGCATGACGAGAACCATCCCGTCGGCTCGATCCAGCGGACGTCGTGGCGGTAGCCCAATGCCGATCTTCGCGGACGGCTCTGGAACAAATGCGTCTCCTCCCTGTTCGGGTGGTCGTGAACCTATGGAGGAGGCAAATGAAGCAGATACTCGCCGCCTTGGGCCTGGTGGCCCTCATTACCGGCTGCACCGCGACAGAGCGGGGCGCCGTCATCGGTGGAGCCACGGGTGCGGCGGTCGGCGGCGCGGTTTCCCGCGACGTCACGGGCGCGGCCGTCGGGGGTGCGGTCGGGGCGACAGTCGGCGCGCTGATCGGCCAGGCAAGCGAGCCCGGCTATTGCGTGTATGAGGACGAGTTCGGTTCCCGCTACACCGCTCGCTGTCCCTAAAGCAATTCCAGCAAAGGCGGGAACCGGTTTTGCGGTCGGAATTGCGTAAAAACAAAGAGATAGAGCATTTCTCCGTTTCAACGAAAAGGAGAAATGCTCCAGGGCGGAATCGGCAGAGGCGCGTTCGTCGCGCCTCTGCTCCCCGTCCCTGGCTAGACACTCCCTATTCGTAGGGGAGCTTGCCGAGGGAGGAATAGCGCTCGTTGAGACCGTTCAGTCTCTCCATATCGTCCTTTGAGATCTTGATGTCGAAGACATCGAGATTTTCCTTCATATGGTCCCGTTTGTTGGCCTTGGGGAGCGGCACCGTACCGTGCTGAATGCTCCAGCGGATCGATATCTGCGCCGGGGTCTTGCCGTATCTGTCGGCGAGCGCCCGCAGCGTCGCGTCGTGGAGGCGCCGCGTGCGGGTGAGCGGGCTGTAGGCCTGAATGACGATGCCGTTGTCGGCGGCGTAGCGCAGCATGGCGTCGCTATGGCCGAACGGGCTCCACTCGATCTGGTTGACGGCGGGCGTCTCACCCGTCGCCGCCACCAGCGCGTCGATCAGCTCGGCCGAATAGTTGCTGACGCCGATGTCGGTCGCAAAACCTTCATCTCTGGCGCGTATCAGGCCGCGCCACAGATCCGCGCCGCTGCCCGCTTTCGGCGGCCGGTGGATCAGGATGAGATCGGCGTGCTCCAGGCCGAGTTCGTTCAGGTTCCGGCGGGTCGCTTCGTAGGCGTCCTCCGTTTCCTCCACTTTGGTGACGAGATAGAAATCGGAGCGGGCGACGCCGCTGCGCCGGATGCCCTCGCCGATCCCCGGCTGCGTCCCGTAGTCGCCTGATGTGTCTATGAGACGATAGCCGAGTTCCAGCGCGGTCCGGATCGCCTCTGCCGTATTCTCGGTCAGCTGCCATGTGCCGAGGCCCATGACCGGCATGGCATTGCCGGTGCGCAGCCGCGTCTCGCTCGTGCCGCCGATCGCCGGCGCGCCGTTCTTCGTGGTGCTCATCGCAGTCTCCCTGTGTTTCGTGACTGCTGTCCAAACCGCGTGCGGCGACCGGTGTTCCCGGCGCCAGTCCACTTCTTCACCGCCGGCCGGCGATCTCGTCGTCGGTCAGGGAGCTGAAGAACTGGAAGAGCTGCCAGACGGCCGACAGTCCGGCCAGGACATAGACGAGGCGGGCAGGCCCCGCGTCCTGCCCGCCGAAGACGGCAGCGCCGAGGTCGATCTGGAACAGGCCGACGAACAGCCAGTTCAGCCCGCCGACGATGATGAGAAGCAAGGTGATCATATTCAGGGTGTACATGGGCTCTTGTCCTCCCGAGCAGTGGGTGATGCATGTCCGGCCGGTCATGAATCGGGCTTCGGTCCGACGACGCGCCGGATATCCTCCGGCAGGGAATCGCGGACTTTCGTGATCACCCCTTCGTCGACGTGCCGCGCAACGACCGAGCAGACGACACGCAGCGCGTCCCGTGTGTTGACCGGCCGCGTGAACTTCAGTTCGTCGGCGATCTTCTCCAGGCAGGCGTCGAGGGACCGCGACCGGTCCGGGGTCGCAGCAGGCTTGTACTGGTCGTAGTAGGTTCCGCGCACGATCAGCGGCAGCTGCGCGCCGAGATGGGCGGCGAGGTCCGGAGGCAGCCTGTCGCGGACGGCCCGAAGCACCGCGCCCAGCATGTGCCAGGCGACGTGTCTGTCAGGCCCCATCTCCTCCATGATCTCGTTGAGCCATATGTTCGTCGTCTGGATCGTCTTGTCGAAAACGTCGAGGCCGGTGGCACTCATGGCGGTCTCCTTTCTGCGGTCTCCCTGTCTGTTGGAGCCCAACGAACAGCGAACGGCCGGACTTGTTCCAATCTGTCGCAGCACGCCATGGAACACTGGATCCGCGACGGAGTTCGGTTCAGCAGAGGACGGTGCGAGATGACGCAGGAGAAGGACGGGAAATGGTCGGGCGAGGTCACGCGCCACAGCGACGCGCTCGACCTCGAGGAAGGCATCTTCCAATCGGACGATCCCGAACGCATCGCCGCCTCGCTCAAGCGCTCGGCCGAGCAAAGCGGGCGCAGGAAGGCGGAGCCGTTCCGGTCGGCGATGTCGATGCTGACCTTCTACATCAACCGTGCCGGCAGCAACCTGTCCGAAGGACGCAGGAAGGTGCTGGAAAAGGCGAAGAATGCCCTGCGCAGACAATTCGGGCGCGACCCGCGCTGAGGGCGCAGGGAGGCAGCCGGCGGAACCATCCAGCCGCATCCGCCGTTCCCCTTACGTTGCACGGCCGCGTCCGGCGCGACGGCTGCGACCTTGCCGGGCTGCAGAAGCGAGCGAATAGGACGGACGGACCTCAACGTGGCGTCAGACAACCTCCTCACCCGCATTCCGGTCAGCCTTCGGCTCCTGCCCTGCGTGCTGACCCTCGCGGCCTGCGAGGGCCGGCAGTCGGCGCTGCATCCCGCGGGGCAGGACGCCTCGCAGATCCATGTCCTGTTCATCGTCATGCTCGCCGGTGCCGTGGTGCTCTGGGCGGCGCTGAACGGCCTTTTCTTCTATGTCACGCGCATTCACCGCGGCTCGCTGCCGGTCCGCCGGGCGAATCTGCTCATCGTCGCCGGCGGCGTCCTGCTGCCCACGGTGATGCTCGGCGCGCTGCTCGGCTGGGCGCTGTCGATGATGCCGGCGCAACGGGCGCCGGGCGCCGGGCTGGTGATCCGGATCACGGCCGAGGAATGGTGGTGGCGCGTCGAATACTGGCCTCGGGGCGCGACGGAACCCGTGGTGACGGCCAACGAGATCCGGCTGCCGGCCGGCGAGCGCAGCGAACTGCGCCTGACCGCGGGCCGTTACATCCATTCGTTCTGGATACCGGCGCTCGGCGGCAAGATGGACGCGATCCCCGGCCGCGAAACCGTTCTCACGCTCCATCCGGAGCGCGAGGGCCGCTACCGGGGGCAATGCGCCGAATTCTGCGGCGCCTCGCATGCGTTCATGGCGTTCGAGGCGGTGGTGCTGTCCCCGGACCGTTTCGAGGAATGGCTTGCCCGCGAAGCCGCGCCCGCCCGCCCGCCGGCCGGTCCGGAGGCGCAGCGCGGCGCGGCGCTGTTCCGCGATGAGGGATGCGGCGCCTGCCACACGATCCGGGGCACCGATTTCGCGGGCCCGATCGGGCCCGATCTGACCCATCTCGGTTCGCGCGCCTCGCTTGCCGCCGGCACGCTCAAGGTTGAACGGGCGGATCTGGCGAGGTGGATCGCCCGCAGCCGCGACATCAAGCCGGGTGTCGCCATGCCCGCCTACGACTGGCTGGAACCCGAGGCGCTCCAGGCCCTTGCCGCATATCTGGAGGGTCTCGAATGACCGACCTCAGCCCTCGCGGCCCCTATCCGCCGACCGCAGACATGCTGGCGGAGCCGGTTCCGCCGGAGGTTCGGCGTGAACAGGAACAGCGCCTTGCCGCGGCCTGGCGCACGAAAACGGGTCCGGGCTACCTGTCCTCCGTCAACAACACCGAGGTCGGCAAGTGGTATGCGCTCACCGCCTTCGGCTTCATGCTGGCGGCGGGCGTGCTGGCGCTGCTGATGCGGGTTCAGCTCGCCTTTCCGGGCATGACGTTCCTCGACGCCGATCGCTTCAACCAGTTCTTCACCATGCATGGCTCGGCGATGATGTTTCTGTTCGCCGTGCCGCTTTTCGAGGCGATCGCGATACAGATTCTGCCGGCGTTCCTCGGCGCGCGGGACATGCCGTTTCCGAGGCTCTCGGCCTACAGCTACTGGTGCTTCCTGATCGGCGGGGTTTTCGTCTTCGGCTCGGTGCTGTTCGACGCCGCGCCGAAATCGGGCTGGTTCATGTATCCGCCCCTTGCCACCGAGGACGCGGGCATCGGGTCGGACATCTGGCTGCTGGGGCTGTCGTTCATCGAGATCGCCTCGATCGCGGCCGCCGTCGAACTGATCGTCGGCGTCCTGAAATGCCGGGCGCCGGGCATGCGCATCAACCTGATGCCGCTCTACGCCTGGTATGTGCTGGTGGTGGGCGGGATGGTGCTCTTCGCCTTTCCGCCGCTCATCGCGGGCGATCTGCTGTTCGAGCTCGAACGCGCGCTGGACTGGCCGTTCTTCGATCCCTCGCGCGGCGGCGATCCCCTGCTGTGGCAGCATCTGTTCTGGATTTTCGGCCACCCCGAGGTCTATATCGTCTTTCTCCCCTCGATCGCCATCGCCGCCATGATCGTGCCGACGGCCGCCCAGCGGCCGATGCTCGGCTATTCGTGGATCGTGCTTTCCGCCATCGGCACGGGCTTCCTGAGCTTCGGGCTGTGGGTCCACCACATGTTCACCACGGGCCTGCCGAACCTGTCGCTCGGCTTCTTCTCGGCGGCGTCCGAGGCGGTGGTGATCCCGACCGGAATCCAGCTTTTCGTCTTCGTGGCGACGCTCATGGTCGGGCGCGTGAAGATGAGCCTGCCGCTGCTCTGGATCGCGGGGGCGCTGGCGATCTTCACGGCGGGCGGGCTCACCGGCGTGATGCTCGCCATCGTGCCCTTCGACTGGCAGGTGCACGATACCTATTTCATCGTGGCGCACCTTCATTACACGCTCTTCGGCGGGATGGTGCTGCCCGTGATCGGCGGCATCTATTATTTCTACCCGTTCATCGCCAAGCGGGTGCTCTCGGAGCGGCTGGGGCGATGGGCTTTCTGGCTGATCTTCATCGGCTTCAACATCTGCTTTCTGCCGATGCATCTCACCGGCCTTCTGGGCATGCCGCGCCGGGTCTTCACCTATCCGGGCGATCTCGGCTGGAACAGCCTGAACCTGATCTCGACCGTCGGCGCCTTCATCATCGCGGCCGGCTTCCTCGTGTTCACCTGGGATCTGCTGCGGCCCGGCAAGCCGAAGCTTGCCGTGCGCAATCCGTGGAAGGCCGGCACGCTCGAATGGACCGATACGCTCGGCCAGCCGTCATGGTGGGGGGCGCGTTCGATCCCCTACATCACCGCGCGCTATCCGCTCTGGGACCAGCCCGGCCTGACCGAGCGGATGGATGCCGGGCGCTACTACCTGCCCGACGCCGAGGAGGGGCGGCGCGAGACGATGATCACCTCGGTCATCGACGCAAGGCCCGTGCAGGTGCAGCGCCTGCCCGGCGATACCTGGATAACGCTGTGGGCTGCGGCCTTCACCGGCGCCGCTTTCATCCTGCCCGTGTTCCATGTCTATACGCTTGCCGTCGTCTGCGGCGCCCTGGCGGTGGTCTGCATCTTAGGGTGGCTGTGGACCGGGACCGCGCGCATTCCCGCCGAGGCGATGAAGGACGTGGGGCTCGGCCTGTCGCTGCCGACCCATGCCGCGGGGCCGGCGGCGATCGGCTGGTGGGCGACGGCGATCACCATGCTGGCGGACGCGACCGCGTTCGCCTCCGTCGTCTTCGGCTTCTTCTTCTACTGGACCGCCCGGCCGGACTTTCCGCCCCAGGACGCCGCCCATGCCGACCCGGTGCTGGTCGCGCTGGCCGGGCTGGCCACCGTGCTGTCATGGGGTTCGACGGTCGGCGCACACATGCTGAACCGGGGCCGCCGCCCCGCCGCCGCGCGGGCGGCGCTCGCCGTCGCGGCGGCGTTCACGCTCGCGGGGGGCGGGGCGTTGGCGCTCGCGGTCGCCGATCTGGCGCCCTCGACGCATGTCTACCCGGCGATCGTCTGCGCGCTCGTGCTTTGGACGTGCGCGCATGCGGCCCTGGGCCTCGTCATGCAGCTCTACTGCCTCGCGGGGAGCCTGTGGGGCAAGATCGACAGCGACCACGACGCCGACCTCTCGAACGTCACGCTGTTCTGGCATTTCCACGGGCTGGCGGCGCTGGTGACCGCCGCGGTGATCGGCGCCGCGCCCCGGCTTCTGTGAGGGAGGCATCGATGAGCGGCATCGACAACCGGGAAGACGAGGTCGAGATCGCCGCCGAACGGGGCAGCCTGTGGCGCATCACCTTGCCGCCCCTGGTCTGGGCCGGGCACTTCCTGCTCTGCTACGTGGCCGCGGCGATCTGGTGCGCGAAGGTCGGGGATGCCGGGGGGCTGACCTTCCTGCGGCTCGGCATCGGCGCGGCCACGCTTGCCGCGCTCGGCCTCATCGTCGGGCTGGGCTTGCGCTCGGCCCGGCAGTGGGGACCCGACGACTCCGTGTCAGGCAACGTCCATCGCCCCGAAAGCCGACACCGCTTCCTCGGTCACGCCGCGCTTCTGCTGTCGATCATCTCCTTCGTGGCGGTGGTCTATGTCGCCATGCCGGCCGTCTTCATCGAGAGCTGCCGATGAGAAATCTGCCGATGAAAACTCCGTCGATGAGCGCTCGCCGCGTCGCCGCCTCAGGGGGCCTCCTGCTCCTCGCCGCGATCTGGCTTCTGCCTCTCGACGCCTGGGCGGAGCGCTTTCCCCTGCACATGCTGCGCCACATGCTGCTTGTCGCGGTGATCGCGCCGCTTCTGGTCATCGGCTTTCCCGCGCTTCGCTCCGTCGTCGCGATCTCGCCCCTGGTCGCCGCCGCGCTCGAATTCGGGCTCGTCTGGGCCTGGCACCTTCCGGGCGCGCACGGGCTGGCCTATCGCGCTCCTGCCGTCTTCGCGCTCGAGCAGGCGAGCTTCCTGTTCGCGGGGCTCCTTGTCTGGGGGAGCTGCCTGCGCGCGGGCGATGCCGGTTCATCGCTCGCCGGGGCGGGCGGGCTGCTGCTCACCTCGATGCACATGACGCTGCTCGGCACCCTGCTCGTGCTCGCGCCGCGCGATCTCTACGCCGAGATCTGCGGCGTGGCGCCCGATCTTTCGGCGCAGCAATCCGGGGGAGTGCTGATGCTCGCCATCGGCACGCCCGTCTACCTGCTCGCCGGCGTCGCGCTGGCGTCGCGCGCCCTTTCAGACAACCGGGGGACGCCATGACACGGTTGCGCATCGTCCTCGCCACCCTTGCGGCTGTCGCCGCCCTCGGCCTTGTCGGCGCCGGCGCCGTGGTTACTTTCGGGCTGTTCGATACCTCCGCCCGCGCCGGGCACTGGCGGATCACCGAGTGGGTCCTGCACACCACGTTCAGGAACGATATCAAGCGGCGCGCGCCGCCCGCCTCCGCCGTGCCCGATCTCGCGGATCCGGGGTTGATCGCGCTGGGCGCCCGCCACTACGACAGCGCCTGCCGCCTGTGCCACGCGCGTCCCGGCGAGACCGCGGGAGCGACGATCGCCGCCATGGAGCCGCCGCCGCCGCAGATCGAAGAAGCGGTCCGGTCGTGGGCTCCGGCGGAACTGCACCGGATCGTCGAGCACGGGGCCAAGATGACGGGCATGCCCGGCTGGCCCGCCGGGGGACGCGAAGACGAGGTCTGGGCGGTGGTCGCCTTCCTGATGGCGGTGAAGGGCGGGATGGACGGCGACGGCTACGATCGGCTCACCGCGCCCCATCAAGGCGGATACTGCGCGGGCTGCCACGGCGGCGAACTGGCGCACGTTCCCCGGCTCGATATTCTGAGCGGGGAATATATCGCGTCCGCGCTCGCCGCCTATCGTTCCGGGGCGCGCCCGAGCGGCATCATGGCGCACGCGGCGACACGGCTGCCGGCCTTCGCCGACGCACGGCTCGCAAGGACGTTCGCCGGTCAGGAAGCGGCCGTCCCCGCGCCGGCGTCCGGCCCGGCGCCGGAGGCGGCGGAAACCGGCGCCCGGATCGCGCGCGAGGGCAGGGGGAAGGTGCCCGCCTGCGTCGCCTGCCACGGACCGGCGAACGCCAATCCGCTGATCCCGTCGCTCGACGGGCAGCGCGAGCCTTATCTCGTGGCGCAACTGCGCCTGTGGCGCGACGGGCGTCGCGGCGGCGCAGACCGCGCGCCGCTGATGGCGCAAGCCGCACACGCGCTCGAAGAGCAGGAGATCGAGGCGCTGGCCGCCTATTTCTCCCGGCTCTCCCGTTGAGCTGCCCTGAATTATTTCTGAAGCGGGCGGCGCGGCAAGTCACGGGCTGGTGTGTCACGGGCTGGCGTGTCATGGGTTGGCGTATCATGGGCTGGCGTGTCGTGGAAACGCGCCGGATCGCCTTGCGGAACACGTGCGCGAGGCGTTCGTGCCGGAGATCCTTCAGCTCAGTCGCCCGGGCCGGCGGTGATCGCGCGGACAGGCTCCGGGCCACGTCTTCCGCCATGACCGGACGATTCGAAAGCAGTGGCGCAAAGGCGCGCTGGTCGATCTCGTAGGCGGTCACGCGGGTCAGCGCTTCCAGCGTGCCGGGCTCGCCCATTCCGGCGAGCAGCCCGGTCTCGCCGAAGAAGTCGCCGGGTGCGAGCCGCCCCGTCTCCCGGCCGTCGCGGTGCATGACGACGACGCCCGCCCGGATGCCGGATCGGCGAGATGAACGATCCACCGCGCCATGACGCCGGGTCCTCACGGCCGCGGGGCGTGCTGACGCATTGCCTTGTCTGTCAGCGGACCTTTCAGCGCCGCTCAGCTGCGCCGCAGGATGCTCCAAACGCCATTGGCCCTGGCGATGATGTCGCCCTCGCTTGTCAGCGTCCCTTCGATAAAAGCCAGTTTCCGGGTTTCGCGGATCACCCGCGTCTCGATCTCGATCGGGACGCCGATCCTTGCCGGGCGGATGAAATGCACGTCGAGTTGCACCGTCGCCTGCACGCGGCCGGGGTCATCCTTTCGGGCCGTCGCCCCCATGGCCCGGTCCGCGAAAGTCATGAGCATGCCGCCCTGGACATAACCGCCGCGGTTGCGGTGCTTGTCCTCGGACAGAAAGCCGAACCGGCCGGTCTCCGACGCACCGTTCCATTCATAGATCGGGCCGACGAGGCCAACGAAACCGTCGTCTTCCATCCGCGTCCACAGGCCGGTCTGGAACGTCGTCACGGCCGGAACGGTCTCAGTCATCGCTGCCTCCGTCATCATTCGCCATGACGACGGCCAGCATCTTGACCGCATTGCTCGCCGCATTCCGGATATGATCCCAGGACTTCTGGAATGCGGCCTCCCCGTCACGCGCGGTAATGGCGGCGAGGATCGCTTCGATTTCCTTCATTGTATCCGGGCTGCGCTCGGGCGACGACAGCGACATGCGGCGCAGCATCCGGATGCGCGCCTTCATGCTGCGCAGGATCGTGGCGATCAGCGGGTTCCCCGACCCGTTGGCAAGGATCGAATAGAACCGATCCTTCTCCTCCATGGTCTGGTCGATGTCATTGTTCGCCAGCGCCTCGCGAAGCGAGGCGACCGCGCGTTGCAGCTCGGCGATTTGCGCATCGCTCGCGTTTTCGGCGAACAGCCGCGCCGACAGGCCCTCCAGCGCGCCGCGGACCTGATAGATGTGCACCACGTCCTCACGCGAAAGCTCGGCGACGATCGGTCCGCGCTTGGGCAGCGAAACGACGAGCCCCTCGCTTTCCAGATGCCGCAACGCCTCGCGCACCGGCGGCCGGCTGACGCCCATGAGCTCGCAGAGGTCCTTTTCGATCAGCCTTTGGCCCGGACGCAGAGCCCCGGTGCTGATGGCATCGTAAAGTGCCTTGATCACCTGACGGCGAATCGGAGCGGTGACTACTTCGACGTTCAGGTTTGCGTTTTTCAGGGCTGAGTTCGCCATCGTTTCTCCTCAGAGGCCGCAGAGCGCGGACTGTGCCTCTTTACCCTGCCATACGGTATGCTTGTGTGACAAGGCTACACTGGCTAAAGTCGCAAATTATGTCGCGGTGCAAATCATACCCCGCATGCCGCATCTCTGCGCCGAACTTCCCGGCGACTGTCATTACCCTTGCATTCGGATCGTGACCACACGGGATTCAACCCGAAATGGACCAGATGAAACCTGAAGCACTTTCCTCGGCGCGGGCGAGGAGACGCATCCTGACTTTGGTCTGCTGCTACGCCTTTGCGGGCGTTGCCGGCTGGGTATTCGATCGGCTGGGCGTTCCCCTGCCGTGGATGATCGGTCCCATAGCCAGTACCGCCCTTCTGGGCTTGACCGGTCTGCTCTGGGTGGAGGTTCCCGTCCAGACCCGGCCCTTCGGCCAGATGACAGTCGCGACACAGGTCGGGCTCGGCTTCTCGCCCGCCGCCCTGGCGATGCTGATCGAACTCGCGCCGCTCATGATCGGCGTGGCGTTGGCCACCGCGCTCTGCGCCTTTCTGAGCGCGGTTCTGTTGAGCCGGGCGACGGACCGGGGCCTCGCGCCGGCGATCCTCGCGCTGATGCCCACGAGCCCCGTCGAGGCCGCCACTGTCGCCATGCGTCTTGGCTACGATCCCATACCCGTCGTCATCGCACAGACGATGCGCGTCGCGGCCGTCGTGATACTCGTCCCGATCGGTCTCTACATTGCCGACGGCTGGCCCGACCGCTCCGTGTCGGCCCAGGCCGGCGCCGATATCGATCTCGTGCGGCTGGTGGTCACCGCCGCTGTCGCGGTGTGTGGCGCCCTGCTTTGCCGCAGGCTCCGGTTGCCCAATGCGTTTTTCCTGGGGCCGCTGTTCGCGACGGCGGCCATGACATCCTCGGGGATCGAGCTGCAGTCCGTGCCCTATCCGCTCCTCGTCGTCGCGCAGTTGATCCTGGGCACGTGGCTCGGTTCGATGTTCCGGCGCGATCTCTTCGTCTCCGCCGGGAGGAAAGTCGTTGCCCCTGCCATGGCAAGCCTGCTGCTGATCGCACTGTGCGCCGGATCCGCAATCCTGTTCGCCGCCGTCACCTCGCAGCATTGGGAGGCGCTCGTGCTGGGAGCGGCGCCCGGAGGCGTGACCGAAATGGCCTTGACCGCCAAGTTCCTCGGAGAGGACGCGGCGCTCATCACCGCATTTCAGCTGGTCCGCATCTTCGTGATCCTGCCGAACATTCCCTGGATCGTCGGCCTCGTTCACAGGCTCGAAGCGCGGCGCTGAGGCGCCAGCGGGGTTTCCCACGGTTGCAGGTGAAACTAACAGGCTTGCGCGACGTCTTGTAATACAGTATGCTCAGCTTATCGTGTGATGTGGGGAGGACAGAGCATGATCGCTGGAACGGCCGCAAAGCGGGCCTCGGGCAGCTGGGCTGAAAATGGGGCTCGGCCGGACGGCTGATCTCCATGGATCGGTAGCCATTCGAATCGGCGGCAATTCACCGTGCGCATTCAGCACAGCACCACCACGCCGGGCGCGTCGCCGCGCGCCGGCTCAAGTGCGACCTCGCCGGCAATCACGCGCTGACATCAGAACAAGATACGGGGAGCCCATGGCGGACGACGAGAACTTGGTAACCTACGAGCGCAGGGGCCGGATCGGTTACATAACGCTCAACCGGCCCGACAAGCTGAACGCTTTCAGCGATGACGCGGTCATCGCTCTCAAGGATCGGCTGTGGGAGTTCGACCGCGACGAGGAGGCCTGGGTCGGCATCCTGAGCGGCAACGGGCGGGCCTTTTCGAGCGGGGCGGACGTGCGGCAGCGGCAGCTCAGGGAGCGGGCCGAGTTCCTGAAGCTCGGCGGACCTTCGGGCCGGGGCGCGACCCATCACCCGATCATGTTCGAGGGGCACCTTCACTGGAAACCCGTGATCGCCGCCGTGCACGGCTATGTCTTCGGCATGGCGGTCGGCATCACCCTTCGCTGCGACTACGTGATTGCCGACTGCGACACGGCGTTCGAGGTCACCGAAACACGGCGCGGCCTCTACGCCGGCCAGTACTGGTCGATCATGCAGTTCCGGGGTGCGGGGACCTTCGCCGACGAGGTGTTCCTGTCGGGGCGGCGATTCACCGGCGCCGAAGCGGCCGAGAAGGGGGTCATCAACAGGTCGGTCGAGCCCGGCACCCGCATGGCCGCGGCCGAGGCGTTCGCGGGGGAGATCCTGAAGAACCCGCCGCTTTCCGTGCGGGCGATGGTGCGTGCGCGCCGCTGGCACCTGCAGCAGCACGAGCGCCAGCACACGCTGTTCTACGAGGCGGCCAAGCTGCACCTGACCGAAGACTTCGAGGAAAGCGCGCGCGCCTTCGCCGAAAAGCGCCCTCCGAAGGAATATGTCGGCCGGTAAGAGGACCGGCCGGGATCGTTGTTCAAAGAAAAGACGGGGCCGCCCGTCGGCACCGGACAAGAAAACCGGGAGGAAACAACATGACTTGCCTGAATCTCAAGGCGCTCTTCGGGGCTGTCGGCCTCACCGGGGCGCTGGCCACCATGGCGTTCGCGCAATCCGATGCCAGGATGGAAGAGCTCATTGCCGCCGCCAAGCAGGAAGGCCAACTCGTCTATTACTCGTCCGAGGTCGACGCCATCAACCAGGCGATCGTCAAGGCTTTCACCGACAAGTACGGCATCCGGGTCGAATGGTTGCGTCTTGCCAGCGGCCCCCTGGCGTCACGGTTCGCCGAGGAACAGAACGCCGGCGGAAGCCCCGCGGACATCCTGCGGACCGCCGACGGCGGCGCTTTCGTGGGCAACCCCGAGTGGTTCGTCCAACTGACGCCGGAACTCATTCCCGCGCTGGCGCAATATCCCGATTCGGCCTATTTCGCCGACGGGCGGTCGGTGCTCACCCAGTACAGCACCTATGTCTTCACCTATAACAAGAACGTGGTCAAGGAAGCCGACCTGCCGCAGACCTGGAAGGACATCCTCGACCCGAAGTGGAAGGGCCGCGTCGTCCTGTCCGATCCCCGCACGTCGATCAGTTGGCTCGGCTGGGTCGATGCAATGGTCGAAGCCCACGGGATCGAATTCGCCGAGGGTATCCGGGCGCAGGGATGGAACGTGATAGCCTCCGCCGCCCCCGGAGCGCAGCAGGTCGCCGCCGGCGCCTATGCCGCCAGCACGCCGGCCTTCACCGGCCATGCGACGCCGGTCGTTCAGCAGGGCGCGCCGGTGGGCTTCGTCACGCCGACCGATCCGGCCCCGCTGAAGCGCGACCATATCGGTATCGTCGCGGGCAGCCGCAATCCCAACGCGGCACGGCTTTTCATGAACTTCAGGCTGTCGCCGGAGGCTCTCGAGATCGCCTGCGCCCTCAACGAGGTCGGCGCGCCGCTGCCGGATATTCCCGGCTGCCTCGAAATCCCTCCCAACCCGGTAACGGTGAAGGACGTCTGGACCGCCGAGGAAATGCGGCCGCTTCTGCAGGCGCTCGGGCTTCCGCAGGGCTGAACGGGAGCGGTACCGGCTCCCGCGGACTCCGCAGCATGCCATGGAGGATGGGTCAGTGGCTCTCAGCCTGAAATCAGACTTTGCAAGCCCGGACACCGCGGTGAATCCCGGCGGCCGGACACCCGACATCCGTCTCTGGGCCACCGGTCTCAAGAAGACGTTCACCCGCTCGAACGGCGAGGTCGTGCGCGCCGTCGATGACGTGTCCATCGCGGTTCCTGCAGGCAAGATGCTGATCCTGCTCGGGCCTTCGGGCTGCGGCAAGACGACGCTCCTGCGGTGCATCGCCGGCCTCGAACGTCCGGATAGCGGCGAGCTCTGGGCGAATGACCAAGTGATGTTCTCGCGGTCGAAAGGCGTGGACGTCGCCCCCGAGGACCGGGGCCTGTCGATGATGTTCCAGTCCTACGCGGTCTGGCCGCATATGACGGTTGCCGAGAACGTCGCCTTCCCGCTGATCTCCCGCGGGTGCCCGAAGCGCGACATCGCCGGCAAGGTCGCGACGGCCCTCAAGCGGGTCGGCATCCCGACGCTCGGCGATCAATACCCCAATCGCCTGTCGGGCGGACAGCAGCAGCGGGTCGCGCTTGCGCGCAGCCTCGTGGTCGATCCGAAGGTCGTGCTGTTCGACGAGCCGCTGTCGAATGTCGACGCGAAGGTGCGCGAGGATCTGCGGGTCGAGCTCGCCGCCCAGCAGCAGGAGGTCGGCTTCGCCGGCATCTATGTCACCCACGATCAGGTCGAGGCGCTGCAGCTCGCCGATACGGTGGCGGTCATGCGCGAGGGCCGCTGCGAGCAGCTCGGCCCGCCCGAGGAGGTCTACCATCGTCCGGCCACCCGCTATGTCGCGAACTTCGTCGGACGGGTGAACGAACTGGAAGCGACCGTGCTGTCCGGCGGGAACGGCGAGGGGATCGTCGTCGAGACCCCGCTCGGCACGTTCCGCGGCACCGCCATGGCGAAAGGGCTGGCGCCCGGAACCCGCGCCATCGCCGTGTTCCGTCCCGAGGTCGTGACGCACGACAAGCACGGCCGCAATCAGAACGCGTTCCGGGGAACCAGCATCCGCACCCAGTTCGCCGGCGCGTACCGGGATCACATCGTCCGGGCAGGCGACGGACTTCGCATCCTGGTGTCGGAGATGGGCAGCCGCCCCGGCGAGCGCATGGCCGAGGGGGCCGAACTCATGCTCGGCGTCGATGCCGCGAATGTCCTGCTCTATCCACGCTGAGGCACAGCGATGTCCATCGTCAGCAACGATGCAATCGGCAGGCAATTCAGCCTGAAATCCCTGCGCAACCTGCTGTTTGAAGGCGCAAACGGCTTGCTCGCGCTCGCCATGCTGCTTCTCGTGGTCTATCCGATCGGGGCGATGTTCGTCCGCGAGCTGCTGCCCGGCGGAACCGTCAACGTCACCGCCTTCTCCAATGTCCTGGGCTCGGAGGCATTCTGGGACGCAGCCGCGAACACGGCGATCGTGCTCGTGGCATCGGGGGTGATCTCGATCCTCATCGGCACCGTCTTCGCGTGGCTGAACGAGCGCACGGACGCGCAGATGGGGTTCGTCTCGAATTTCCTGCCGGTTCTGCCGCTGCTGATTCCGTCGGTCGCCATGTCGATCGGATGGGTCTTCCTCGCCCAGGAGACGAGCGGCTTCCTGAACGTGTTCCTCCGCTGGGTCGCATCCTTCTTCGGTGCCGAGATGATGCGGGGCCCTCTCAACATCTCGACCTGGGCCGGCCTGATCTTCGTCTACACGCTGCACCTCGTGCCGTTCTCCTACCTCATCGTGTCGGTCGCCTTCAGGAATCTCGATCCGGCATTCGAGGAAGCCGCGCGCATCTGCGGCGCCCACAAGGCGCGGGTCTTCTTCAGGATATCGGCGGCGAGCATCCTGCCCGCGATTCTGAACTCGGCCCTGCTCGTGACGATCGTCGGCATCGCGATGTATTCGGTGCCGGTCGTCATCGGCTCGATCGCCCGCATCGACGTGCTGTCGGTGCTGACGGTGCACCTGGTGCGGGGTGTCTATCCGCCGCGCATCGCGGAGGGGGCGGTCATCAGCCTCGTCCTCACCGTCGTGGTGCTGACCGTCTGGGCCATGCAGAGATACCTGTCCACCCAGCAGCGGCACGCGACGATCGGCGGTAAGGCCGGCGGTTCCTCGATGGTCGCCCTTGGACCCTGGAAGTGGGTTGCGCGGTTCTTCCTCTTCGCCTTCGTGGCCGCCTCGACGCTTCTGCCGTTCGGCGCCCTGCTTCTGGTCGCCCTGCAGCCGTTCTGGTCGCCGATGGTGGACGTGTCCATGCTGTCGCTGCAGCACTTCGAGTCGCTGTTCGGCGGCGGGATCATCACGCGGTCACTCGTCAACTCGCTGAAGCTCGGGCTGATCGGCGCCACGCTCGGCATGCTCGTCGCCGCCGTCCTGATGGAATACGTGCGCGACCGCGGCGGCGTCCGGGGCAATGTCGTGCTCGGCATCCTCCGCCTTCCCGGCGCCATCATCAACGTGGTGCTGGGCGTCGGCTTCCTCATCGTGCTCGGCGCGCCGCCGTTCAGCCTCCAGGGCACCACGCTGATCCTGCTCCTGGCCTATATCGTCATCTACATGCCGCAAGCCGCCACGGCGGCGGGCTCGGCGATCGAGCAGGTCGGGGGCGAACTCATCGAAAGCGGCCGGATGGCCGGCGCCGGCAAGGGCCGCGTCTTCGCGCGGATCACCCTGCCGCTGATCCTGCCGGGCCTTGCGGCGGGATGGGCGATGATCTTCGTCGTCATGGTCGGCGACCTCACCGCGTCCGCCCTGCTGGCGGGCACCTCCAATCCGGTCGTCGGCTTCGTCATCCTCGATATCTGGGAGAACGGCCTCTATTCGCAGCTCGCGGCGTTGGCGGCCCTCATCAGCATCATCTGCTCGGTCGCGGTGATGTTCGTCCTCTATGTCGGCCGGTCCGGAAAGCTGGCCGGGGCCGGGCTGTTCTCCGGAAAACTGGCGAGCTGACATGTGCGCCGACCACAAGGGAACGAATTGCATGGGAGCGAATGGAATGAACCTGGGAACCATGCTGGCGCCGAACTCGATCGCCGTGATCGGCGCGTCGGCGGATCCGAAGCGGATGAGCGGCATGATCATCAGCCAGATCCGCGACTTCGGATTCAAGGGAAGCGTGTTCCCCATCAATCCCAAGTATGACCAGCTTGCCGGTTTCCCCTGTTTCGCGTCGATCCGCGATCTCAAGGACAATCCGCCCGATGTCGCTGTCGTCTTCGTGAATGCGGACGCCGCGCTCCAGGCCGCGCAGGACTGCGCCGACATCGGCGTCGGCTCGCTGATCGTGCTGACGGCCGGCTTCGCCGAGGTGGGCACCGAAGGGGCCGCCAACCAGCGCAGGCTCGCCGATATCTGCCGCGAGGCCGGGATGCCGCTGTGCGGCCCGAACACCGCCGGCCTTGCGAACTTCAACAGGGGTTTCGTCGCCTTCGGCGCAAGCGGCTTTCTGGGTCTGTCGCAGGGGCAGCCGGGCAATGTCGGGGTGATCTCGTCCTCCGGCGGCGTGGCCACGACCATCCTCGGACATTGCCGGCAGCGGGGTGTCGGGGTCAGCCATCTGATCGGTATCGGGAACGAGGCGGTGACCACCGCCGCCGACTATCTCGCCTATCTGGTCGACGATCCCGAGGTCGCCTGCGTCGTCTGCCTGCTGGAGGCGATCCGCGATCCCGGCGCCTTCTTCGCCGCCGCCGAGCGCGCGGCCGACAAGGGCAAGCAGATCGTCGTCATGAAACAGGGGCGCAGCAAGGTCGGCCTGCGCGCGATCCAGACGCATACGGCGGCGATGGGGGGTGCGGCGGTCGACTTCGAGGCGGCCTGCCGGGCCCACGGCATCATCACCGTCCGCGAGCTGACCGCGCTGGCCGACCAGGCGCTGCTGGCCACCAGACTGCCTGTGCTGTCGTCATACGACATCGGCGTTCTCAGCCTGCCGGGCGGCGGCACCAGCCTGCTGGCCGATGCGGCCAGCGAACAGGGCTTCACCCTGCCCGAGGTCTCGGATCCCGTGCGGGAGGCGCTGCTCCCGATCGTGCCCAGGATCGCGACCGTGGCAAACCCGCTCGATCCCACCGCGGGGTTCGGGCGCGACAGGCCGCGCCTCCAGGCGGCCATCGACACATTCGCGTCGGAACCCGCCTTCGACATCTTCTTCTTCTTTCAGTCCCAGGCCGAGCCCGCGTACTGCAAGATGATCGCCGAGGTGCTGGTGGAAAGCGCGCAGCGGGCGAAGAAGCCCTTCGCCGTTGTCTGGGAAGCCGGCGAGGGTCTTGAGGACGGCGCCTGGAAGACGCTCCGCGAGGCCGGGATCCCGCTTTTCCCGTGCACGCGGGATGCCTTCACGTCGCTCGCCCGCCATCGCGACTACGCGCGCTATCTGACGGGGCGCCGGTCGGCACCGCCGGCAGACTTCGGCCCGCTCGCCGGCCGGGAGCCGGAACTGCCGCTCCGCGACGCCTTCGACACGGCGGACGCGTGGCTGCGTGCGGTCCTCGACGCCGCCGGCGTTCCGGTCCCGCGCTCCCGGGTCGTCGCCACCGAGGACGTCGCCACCGAGGACGAAGCCGCCACGGCCGCCGACAGCATCGGCTATCCGGTGGCGGTGAAGCTCGTGTCGGACCGGATCACGCACAAGTCCGACGTCGGCGGCGTGCATCTGCGCCTGAATGACCCGCAGGCCGTCCGTGCCGCGGTCCGCGCCATCCGCGAAGCGGTTCGCCGGGAAGACATGGACGGCATACTCGTGCAGCAGATGGTCGAGGACGGGACCGAATGGCTGGTCGGCATCCATACGGACGAGCAGATCGGACCCATGGTGACGGTCGGCTTCGGCGGCGTGCTGACGGAACTCGTCCAGGATGTCGCGCGCCGGCCGGTCCCCGTTACCCGCACAGAGGTGCGCGACATGATCGACGAACTCAGGACCGGCCCCCTGCTCTTCGGCTATCGGGGCAGGGCGCCCGGCGAGGTCGACGGTTTTATCGATCTCGTTCAACGGGTTGCCTGGGTCGGGCATCTGCTTCGCGCCGATCGGCCGGAGTTCGAACTCAATCCGGTGATCGTTCCTGCGGCCGGCAGGCAACCGGTGGCGGTGGATTACGTCTGCACGTGAGTGCGGACCGATGATCGGCCGGGAGCAATCCCGCACCGCGAGCGTATCGCAACTTGGTTCACTACTGGAACGGAAGGACGGGCACAGCCATGGACACCGAAGCACGAAGCGAACAATTCAACCGCGGCCTCGAACTCCGGCGCGAAGTGCTTGGAGCCGAATATGTCGACGCCTCGATGGAGCGCTCCAGCGACTTCATGCAGGCATTTCAGGAGATCACCACGGAATGGTGCTGGGGTTATGCGTGGGGCAGGCCGGGGTTGACCCGGAAAGAGCGGTCCATGATCAATATCGCCATGCTCACGGCGCTCAATCGGCCGAACGAGATCCGCCTGCATGTCCGGGGCGCGGTGAACAACGGCCTGACGGTCGAGCAGATCCGCGAGGTGCTCGTTCAGGCGACCGTCTACTGCGGCATCCCCGCTGGCCTCGACGCCTTCAAGATCGCCGATCAGGTACTCGCCGAGGCCGGTCTCGTCGCCGGCAAGGGCGCTCCCTCGGACGGGAAGGGATGACCCCGATGTCCCGCGCCGGCTGACACGCCGGCCGTTTCCACCTGTCTGCCAGAGCGTGTTCCGTTCAAGTGGAATCAGTTGAACGACAAGAATTCGCTCAGAATCAAAAAGTTAGAGCATTTTGTCGTTTCCGTGAAAGGACAAAGTGCTCTAGATCGGAGGGAGCATGCCGGAACTCATCGAACGGATCGAGGACGGGATCGCGTGGTTGACGCTCAACCGTCCGGAGCGGATGAACGCCCTGTCGCCGGACCTCGTGGAGGCGCTGCTCGCCGCGCTCGAGCGGCTCGCCGCGGATCAGGGCATTGCCGCGGTCGTGCTGACCGGTGCCGGCCGGGCCTTCTGCGCCGGCGGCGACGTCAAGGGCATGTCGGCCGGCATGGACCGCGGGTTCGAGACGCGGCTCAACATTCTGAACCGCGTCCACCGCATCCCGCACCTGCTGCACACCATGCCCAAGCCCACGATCGCCGTCGTCAACGGCGCCGCGGTCGGGGCGGGGCTGAGCTTGGCGCTCGCCTGCGATTTCCGCATCGTCGCGCGTTCGGCCCGGCTTTCGACCGGCTTCGCCAGGATCGCCCTGTCGGGCGACTACGGCGGAACCTGGTTCCTCACGCGGCTCGTCGGAACCGAGCGCGCCCGTGCGCTCTACTATTTTTCGACGATGATCGAGGGCGACGAGGCCGGGCGTATCGGGATGGCCACCGAGGTCGTCGGGGACGACGCGCTGGCGGGAGCGGCGCAGGCGTTTGCCGCCCGGTTCCGCGACGGGCCGTCGCTCGCGATCGGCTACATGAAGACGAACCTCAATGCCGCCGAAACCCGTTCGCTGGACGCGGTCCTCGCGCTCGAGGCCCTGCATCAGGCGCGCGTGGCCCTCTCGGAGGACCACCGCGAGGGCGTGGCGGCCTTTTCCGAGAAGCGGGCCCCGCGCTTCAGCGGGCGATGAGCGGAGGGACAGGGACGATGAAAAGCGTGGAAACCCCCGAGGAACTGGCGCAACTGGCCGGCACCGAAATCGGCGTGAGCGAATGGGTGACCGTCGATCAGAAGATGATCGACGGCTTCGCCGACGCCACCGGCGACCACCAGTGGATCCATGTCGATGTCGAGCGCGCCGCGCGCGAGATGCCGGGCGGCAAGACGATCGCCCACGGCTATCTCATCCTGTCGCTGATCCCGCGGCTGATCAATTCACTCTACGAGGTCCGCAGCAAGAAGCGCGGCATCAACTACGGCCTCGACCGCGTCCGGTTCATCGCGCCGGTCGTCGTGGGCGCGCGCGTCCGCATGCGCTCTACGCTGAAATCGGCCGAACCGATCGACGGCGGCTACAAGTATCTGTTCCAGAACACGTTCGAGATCGAGGGCGCCGACAGGCCCGCCGCGATCTCGGAAAACATCATCGCAGTCTACGTCTGAGAGAGGCACGAGGACATGACAGAGAAAGCCTTGCAAGGAAAGGTCGCGGTCGTCACCGGCGCAGGCGGCGGCATCGGTCGCGCGATCGCCGTGGCAGCCGCTGACGCCGGCGCCAGGGTCATCGTCAACGACATCGGCGGCGCGCTGGACGGGGAGGGGCATTCCGACGCCCCGGGCGCCGAGACGGTATCGCTCATCCGTCAGGCCGGCGGCGAGGCCGAGTTGTCCACGGATTCGGTCTCGTCCTGGGCATCCGCGCAGAAGATCGTGCAGGCGGCGCTGGATCACTACGGGCGGATCGACGTCGTGGTGAACAACGCCGGCATCCTGCGCGACACGATCTTCCACAAGATGGATCCCGGGGACTGGGACGCCGTGATCGGCGTGCACCTGAACGGAAGCTTCTATGTCAGCCGTGCGGCCGCGCCCCATTTCAGGGAGCAGCAGAGCGGCACCTACGTGCACATGACATCGACCTCCGGCCTGATCGGGAACTTCGGCCAGGCGAACTATTCCGCCGCCAAGCTCGGGATCGTCGGCCTGTCGAAATCCATCGCGCTCGACATGGAACGTTTCGGCGTGCGGTCGAACTGCATCGCCCCGAATGCCTGGAGCCGCATGATCGGGTCGATTCCGGCCACCACCGATGCCGAGAAGGCGCGCGTCGCCCGCCTGCAGCGGATGACGCCGGACAAGAACGCGCCGCTCGTGATCTTTCTCGCCTCGGATCTCTCCAGGGGGGTGACGGGGCAGATATTCGTCTCCCGGAACAACGAGATATTCCTGATGAGCCACAACAGGCCGCTGCGCGGCATCCAGCGCGCCGAAGGCTGGACGCCGGAAACCATCGCCGAACACGCGTTGCCGGCGATCCGCGCCGACCTGCGGCCGCTCGAACGCAGCGCCGACATCTTCGGCTGGGACCCGGTGTGAGCCATGGGCGGCGATTGCTACATAGTCGGTGCCTACGAGCACCCCACGCGCAAGGCGCCCGACAAATCCGTGGCGCAGCTGCATGCCGAGGTGGCGCTGGGCGCCCTGCACGATGCGGGTCTCACGCTGCGGGACGTCGACGGCTATTTCTGCTCCGGCGATGCCTTCGGCCTCGGTCCGCTGACGATGGCGGACTACCTGAACCTGCGCCCCCGGTATCTCGACTCGACCGATATCGGCGGCGCCACCTATCTGGCGCAGATCGGCCACGCCAGGCGCGCCATCGCGGAGGGACGCTGCGACGTCGCGCTCATCACGCTCGCCGGCCGGCCCCGAAGCGAGGGCCAGGCGACCGGCACGGCCTTCCGCCCCGGCAACCCCAACCAGGCCGACAGCGGCTGGGAAGCGCCCTTCGGCCCCGCCACCGCCAACATGTACGCGATGTGCGCCATGCGCCACATGCACGAATACGGCACGACGAGCGAACAGCTCGCCTGGATCAAGGTCGCGGCCAGCCACCATGCGCAACACAACCCGCATGCGCTCCTGCGCGACGTGGTCACCGTCGAGGAGGTGGTGAACTCGCCCCTGGTCACCGACCCGCTGCATCGTCTCGACTGCTGCGTGATCACCGACGGCGGAGGTGCGCTGGTGATCGCGCGGCCGGAGATCGCCCGCTCGCTCCAGCGCCCCCTCGTGCGCGTCGCCGGGGCCGGGGAGGCCTTCAAGGGCCAGTCGGGCGGCAAGGTCGACCTGACCTATTCCGCCGCCGCCATGGCCGGCCCCGCCGCCTTCGAGGAGGCCGGGGTATCGCCGTCCGACATCGATTACGCCTCGCTTTACGACAGCTTCACCATCACGGTTCTCATGCAGATCGAGGATCTCGGATTCTGCGTCAAGGGAGAAGGCGGCAGGTTCGTTGCCGACGGCAACCTGATCGCCGGGACCGGCAAGCTGCCGTTCAACACCGACGGCGGCGGGTTGTGCAGCAATCACCCGATGAACCGCGGCGGGATGACCAAGGCGATCGAGGCGGTCCGGCAGCTGCGTGGCGAGGCCACGCCCGCGGTGCAGGTTGCGGATTGCCGCCTCGCCGTGGCCAGCGGGATCGGCAGCCTCATGGGCAGCCGCCACGGCGCGGCGGTCGTGATCCTGGAACGGGAGTGACGCCATGAACGATACGCCGCTCTATACCGATCCGCCCGAGAACACCGACAGCGCGCCTTTCTACGATGCCGCGGCGGAGGGCCGCTTTCTGGGGCGCCAATGCACCGCATGCGGTGAATTCCACTGGTATCCGAGGCCATTCTGCCCGTTCTGCGCCGGGGCCACGGAGTGGGTGGACATGTCGCCACACGGGACGATCTACAGCTTCTCGGTCAGCCGCCGCGCCTCGCCGCCCTTCGCGATCGCCTATGTCGAACTCGCAGATGGTCCGCGCATGCTGACGAACATCGTCAATTGCGACTTCGATACCCTGCGGATCGGCCAGCCGGTGCGGCTGAAATTCATGCCCACGATGGGGGGCAGACACGTTCCCTGCTTCGAGCCCGCGGATGCGGACGCAAGCGGGAAGGACAACAGGGAGGACGCGCAACCATGAACGGGACTGACACGCGGATCGGCATGATCGGCATCGGCGCCATGGGCTGGCCGATGTCGAGACGCCTCGTCGAGGCGGGCTACACGGTGGCTGTCTACGACCTCGACCATGCCCGCGCCGACGAATTCGCGGCCAAGGTCGGCGGGACGGCGGCGCATGCGCCCGCGGAACTGGCCGGGGCCGCGGACATCATCATCACCATGCTGCCGCACAGCGGCATCGTGGCGGATGTCCTGACCGGTGCCGACGGGGCGCTCCCTGCGATCCGGCCGGGTACCGTCGTCGTCGAGATGAGTTCCGGCGTGCCCGCGAGGACCATCGAGATCGGGCAACGGCTCGCTGCTGCCGGCGTGCACATGGTCGACGCGCCGGTCTCCGGCGGCGTGCCCAGGGCGGAGACCGGGGAACTCACCATCATGCTCGGCGGGGAGGAGGCTGAGGTCGCCCGCGTCGAGCCGGTGCTGGGGCATCTCGGCTCCTCCCTGCTGCGCATCGGCGCGCTCGGCTCGGGCCATGCGATGAAGGCGCTCAACAATCTCGTGTCCGCCGGCGGCTTCCTGATCGGCGTGGAGGCGATGGTGATCGGGCGCAAGTTCGGCCTCGATCCCGGCGTGATGGTCGATGTCCTGAACGCCTCGACGGGCATGAACAACTCCACCCAGAAGAAGTTCAAGCAGTACGTGCTCTCGCGCGCGTTCAACTCCGGCTTCAGGCTGGACCTGATGGTGAAGGACCTCACGATCGCCCTGGGCATCGCCAACGAGGGGCACGTCGCGGCGCCCTTCTCGTCGCTGTGCCGCGAGCTGTGGGAGGGGGCGCTCAACGCGGGCCACGGACCCGACCATACGGCCTTGGCGCAGTTCTCCGAGAAGCTCGGCGGCTGCGAGCTTTCATGACCTCCCGACGGTGCCGGCGACAGAGAAGGGACAGGGACGTGACGCGGGTGAATTTCGACCATGTGGCGGACGTGGTGATCGTCGGGCTCGGGGTGGCCGGCGGTTGCGCAGCGATCGAGGCGTGCGACGTCGGAGCCGACGTCGTCGTCCTGGAAAAGCAGCCCGCCGACCGCCACTATTCCAACACCCGCATGAGCGGCGGCGGCTTTCACAGCCCGCGGCCGGACGGGCGCTTCGAATCGCTGAGGGCCTATGCCAAGGCCATGTTCAGCGGTGACGGGCTGCCGTTGCGGCTGGAGGGCGAGATGCCGGAATTCGCCGACGAGCTGGCCGACATCTGGGCTCGCCTCGCGCCGGAGAACGAGCCGTTCATGCGCAGCCTCGATCCCATGTTCAAGACGATCAGCATGGCGAGCGCGGCATTCCCCGAGTTTCCGGGCGCGTCGGACGCGGGATACTTCGTCGTGCGCAGCAGCTATACCGGTTCGGAGGACGAGAAGGACATCTACGGGCTGACGCGCGATCTCGACAAGTCGCAGAAGCAGGCCGGCGAGGCGTTCCACGCCTGCCTGATGACCGGCGTCGCCAGCCGGGACATCCCGATCCACTATGACACGCGTGGCCGGTGGCTGATCCTGGACGACGAGGGGAACGTCGCGGGCGTCGCCGGCGAGCGGGGCGGCGCCTCCGTCACCTATGGCGCACGGCGCGCGGTGATCATCTGTACGGGCGGCTTCGAGTACAACAAGCGCATGCGCAAGGCGTTTCTGGACGGGCCGGCGGCCGAGGGCTGGGCCTTCTACGGTTCCCCGGCCAACACCGGCGACGGGATCGAGATGGCGACCCGCGTCGGGGCGGCGCTGGCCAAGGTGGGCAGCGTCGCGGGCCGCATCATCTGCGCCGTGCCGGAGCGCCGCCACGGGCTCAAGGTCGGCCTGAACACGAACGGCGTCGGCAAGCCCAACGAAATGGTGGTCGACAGCTACGGCCGGCGCTTCGCTTCCGAGCGGCGCATCACCAAGGATCCGAGCCGCTACATCTTCTACAAGGAAGCCTTGCAGTTCGACACGCTCGCGCTGGACTATCCGCGCATCCCCTCGTGGATGATCTTCGACGAAAGCCTGCGCGAACGCGGCCCCGTGGTACTGACGGCTTCGGCCTCCTACAACGGGATCGACTGGGGCGACGACAATCTTCGGGCGATCGGGCAGGGCTGGATCCTGAAGGGCGAGACGCTGGAGGAACTGGCGGAGAAGATCCGTCTCCACCCCGACAACCTGGAGCGGATGGACGCACGAGCGCTATGCGCCGAGATCGCGCGCTATAACGCGCATTGCGCCGCCGGCTCCGATCCCGATTTCAACCGCGAACCGGGCACGCTCGGACCCGTCGAAAAACCGCCGTTCTATGCCATCCCGCTCTATCCGGGCGGCCCCAACACCAAGGGCGGGCTGCGGGTGAACGCCCGCCGCCAGGTGCTGGACTGGGACGATCGGCCCATCCCCCGCCTCTATGCCGTCGGCGAGATCGCTTCCGTATTCCAGTTCGCCTATCAGGGCGGCGGCAACCTCGCGGAGGGCATCAGCTTCGGCAGGCTGGCCGGCCGGCTGGCGGCGGCGGAACCCGACAGGCCGGGCGAAGGGGCGTGAGTGACGGGCTTCATGAGGACGGCGCCGGCCGCCTCGGCCCTGACGGCCCGCTCCAGGTCGCGGACGGAGCGGCCGTCCGGGGTATACGGGAAGCGGTCAGGAGCGCGGAAAGCCCGGGGTCATCCTCTGCCGCGATAGGGCGGCACGCCCTGATCGGGGATCCAGACGCCTTCGGGGATCGCGGCGGTTTGCCAGAAGACATCGATCGGAATGCCGCCGCGCGGATACCAATAGCCGCCGATCCGCAGCCAGCGTGGTTCGAGACATGCCACGAGGCGCCGCGCGATCGAGATCGTGCAATCTTCGTGGAAGGCGCCGTGATTGCGGAAGGAGCCGAGGAACAGCTTCAGCGATTTGGATTCAACCAGCCATTCGCCCGGCACATAGTCGATCACCAGATGCGCGAAGTCGGGCTGGCCGGTGATCGGACACAGCGAGGTGAATTCGGGCACGGTGAACCGCACATTGTAGCTCACATCGGCCTGCGGGTTCTTCACGCGTTCGAGAACGGCGTCCTCCGGGCTTCGCGGCATGACCGTCGCGCCGCCCAATTGCTTGAGATTGCTGTAGATCGTCTCGGTCATTGCTTGTCCTTTCGCGGTCATACGCCGCGTCTGTTGCCCCAGATCAGCACGTGAAGCTGCGGCAGGATGCGCGGCGCGAGCCAGCCCCGGCCTATGGTCGCGTCGACGAGCCAACGCATCCGGTCGGCGAGGCTTTGCGGATCGACGGGCTTTTCGGGGTCGGTCTCCGGGTTGCCGGGTTGCAGATAGAGAGCGAGGTCGGGATAGCGCGCCGCAGCCAGACGTGCCCATTCCAGATCGTGCTCGTCGAAGATCACGATCTTCATGATCCTGTCGGCGCTCCTTGCCGCCGCGAGGCAGGCGTCGAACGCGCTCCAGTCGGTCTGCTGGCCGCTCGAGGGGGGCTTGGGCGACAGCACCAGCAGCGACAGATCCGCGAACCAGTCGCGCGCGACCGACCCTTGCGTCTCGCAGGCGAAGCGGTAGCCCCCGGCCCGCCCGAGCGCGATGACCGGGGCGAAATCCTGAATGGCCGGATTGCCGCCCGAGATCGACACCGTCAGCGGCCGATCGCCCGAAAGGCGCGCAACCTCGGCCATGATCTCGGGCGCTTCCATCGCGGCCCAGTCGTGGCGATAGCGGCTCTCGACAGCGTGGAGGCTGTCGCACCAGCGGCAGCGGTAGTCACAGCCGCCCGCGCGGATGAAGACGGTCGGTTGACCGATCAGCGCGCCTTCGCCCTGGATCGTCGGCCCGAAGATCTCGGCGATGCGCAGCGTCATGGTCTATGCCCTGGCCGGCACTCCGGCCGGTACTCGGCCCAGGTCTTCGGCGTTTCCGAGACTTTCACGGCCGAAACCTCGGGCCAGCGCGCATGGCACCAGTCGTAGAAATGCTGCGCCAAGTTCTCGGCGGTCGAGGGGACGCCGAGCACATCGTTCAGATGGCGGTGATCGAAACGCTCGTCGATATAGGTCTTCAGCGGCGCAAGCTCGTGATAGTCGCGCACGAAGCCGTCCGCATTGAGCGCAGGCGCCGACAGTTCGACCACAACGACGTAGTTGTGGCCGTGCAGCCGCGCGCATTGATGGCCATCCGGCAGATGGTCGAGCCGATGCGAGGCGGAGAAATGGAACTCCTTGGAAACGCGGTACATCAGGCCATCCCCCGCGCCGCGACGGCGGCGCGCCAGAAATCCGGGTCGGCATAGCGGGTGGGGTCGGGCACGCCCGCGAGCGCGAAGGCCTCGCGGCGCTCGACGCAGGTGCCGCAGCGCCCGCAATGGATCTCGCCGCCCTTGTAGCAGGACCATGTTTCTGCGAAGGGCGTGCCGGCACGCGCGCCCTCGGCCACGATATCAGCCTTGGTCCTGCGCACGAAGGGCACATGCAGCGCGACGTCGGCATAGCCGTCGAGCGCGGCCTTCTGCATCGCGGCAAAGGCGTCGGTGAAGCCCGGCCGGCAATCGGGATAGATGAAGTGATCGCCGCCGTGCACCGCGGCCGCAACCGCGTCGTCGCCTCTCGCGGCCGCCACGCCGAAGGCGATCGCGAGCATGATCGCGTTGCGGTTCGGCACCACGGTGATGCGCATCGTTTCCTCGGCGTAGTGTCCGTCGGGCACGTCGATATCGTCGGTCAGCGCCGAACCTGTCAGCGCCGCACCGATCGGACGCAGGTCGATCAGATGGAAGGGCACGCCGAGCCGCCCGGCGGCGCGTTCGGCGAAATCGAGCTCCTTCCGATGCCGCTGTCCGTAGTCGAAGGAAATGATGCGCGAGAGTGTGTGTTCCGCCGCCATGATATGGGCAAGCGAAACGGAATCGAGTCCGCCGGAGCAGACGATGGCTGATTTCATTGTTGAGGCCCTTGTTTTGGTAACCGGGTAGGCTGCGACCGGTGCTGCGTCTTTTAGGCCGTTGGTCGGGGCCGCGCAACCCCGAGATTCTCGCGCAGCGTCGCATCGCCTGCCGATACACGGAGGATCGGCTGCGCAATGCTCCTTGCATTCGGGCAGTTTGACCTCATCCAGACCCCATCCATGGTCACTGGCAGCCTCTAGACGCTTTCCGGCGTGATGATCTCGAACGGGATGACGCGCTGGAGGATCGTGGTGCTGTTGCGGTGCTCCAGGGAGGTGATCATCGTCGCGATCAACTCGTCCGACGTTTTTTCCAGCGGGTGGCACAGGGCGGCGGTGATCAGCCCCTCCGACAGGCCCTGGCGCGTATCCGGTCCGATGTCGCGACAGACGACCTTGACCCTTTTCCGTCTTTCCTCCGGAGCGTCCCGCATCGCTCTCAGCACGCCCGAGATGCCGCCGCCGATGATGAATATGCCCCGCAGGTCGTCGACCTGGGAGAGCAGCTCGCTCACCATCCTGTAGGCTTCCTGCGGCTGCTCGTGGGTCGGCCGGCTGTCATCGACCTGCAGATGCGGCACGTGCTCCCGCATGTACGACCGGAAGCTCGCATCCGATATGTCCTGGCACTGATAGCGGTGGTTGCCGATGAAAACCGCAAGTCTTCCGGGGTCCGGGTTCATCTGGGCAAGAAACCATGCCGCGGTCCGTCCGAGTTTCCAGTTGTCCGTCCCGACGAAACCTGCCCGATCCGGTGCGGACTGGTCGGTGATATAGGCGACGACGGGTACGTTGCGGGCCTTCAGGGACTGGATCCTCTGGCTGATCAAAGGATGATCCCCGGCGATGACCGCAACCGCATCGCACTGTCCACCGAGAGCCTCAAGGCGACCGGCGATATTCTGAGGATCGAGGATATCGACGAAATCGACCAGCGGTTCGATCTTCTCGTTCTGCCGTCTCGCCGCCGCTTCGACGATCTGTTCGCCGAACAGACGGTACAGCTTGCGCGTCGACTGCTGAAGCAGGAATCCGAAGCGATAGCTGGGAAGCGCGCGCTTCCTGCGGTCCTCGATCACACCGAGACCATAAAACCCGATCTCCTCCGCCGCGTTTTGCACTCTCCGGATGGTTGCCGCCCGAACCGACCCCGATCCGCCCAGGATGCGGTTGACGGTCGAAATGCTGACGCCTGATGCCCCAGCAAGATCGGCAATGGTCGGTCGATTTCTCATGAAACTTTTTATCTCATTCTTGATTGAGTTAAAATGATACAAAATCTCTTTTTTGTTGCAAGAATTATTTCGAATGGTCGGGTGGTTTGCTATCAATATCGTCGTGACGAGAACGGATCCGGAGAAGATGTCGTCTCGATCGCCGCTTTGGAGTGCTTTCCGATCGGATGGAATCATCCGATCGATCAGAATTCGCTCAAAATCAAAGAAGTAGAGCGTTCCATCGTTTCCGTGAAATGATGCAATGCTTCAGGGAGGAAATCAGATGAATGTTGCGAAGCGTGCCCTGCGCGGGCTGCTGGCGAGCGTTGTCGTCTTGCTCGGTGCCACGTCGGCGATGTCGGCGAATATCGCCGTCGTCGGTGGCAAGACGGACGATGAATTCTGGAACCGCATCAAGAAGGGGCTGGACGACGCCCGGCTCATCGTCGAGCAGAACGGCGGTTCCGTCACCTATCTGCAATTGCAGACCTACGACAACCTGGGTCCCGATGCCGCGCAGCTCGTCCGGACGGCGATCAGCCAGGGCGTAGACGGGATTGCCGTGCCGAACTGGGTGCCCGAGGCCCAGGACGACGCCATCAGGGCCGCCGTCGACGCCGGCGTCAAGGTCATCCTGATCAACACCGGCAGCATCGAAAAGGCGCGCGAACTCGGTGCGATCAACTATGTCGGCTCGGACGAATACACGGCCGGCAGGGCGGGCGGCGACTATTTCGCTTCCAAGAATGCGAAAAACGTTCTTTGCATCAACACCGTTCCCGGTGCCGCCAATCAGGAGGCCCGATGCAAGGGCGTGATCGACGGCGTCACCGAAAAAGGCGGAACGGCGAAGCAGCTTCCGCTTCCGTCGACGAGCTTCGGCGATCAGACGGCGATTGCCGAGGCCATCAAGGCGACGCTGCTGCAGGACGACACGATCGACGGCGTCATCAACATCAGCGCCACCGACGCCGATGCGGGCGCGAGCGGCATTGCCCAGGCCGGCAAGACCGGCAAGGTCGTCCACGGCACTTTCGACCTGAATGCCTCGGGTCTGGCCAGGATCAAGGACGGCTCGCAGAGCTTCGCGATCGATCAGCAGCCCTATCTGCAATCGCTGCTCGCCGTGACGCTTCTGGCGTCGCACATCGATTTCGGAACCGATCTCCCCACCGCGCCCGTTCTGACGGGACCGGGCATCGTGGATGCGTCGACCATCGAGACAACCCTGGCCGGCGTCGGGAAAGGCGCCCGCTGACGGGGCGGACGGCTTCCGGCCGCGCCAGACCTCCGCGGCCGGAGCCATCGCATGTGCGTGCGGCGTCGACCCGCGCACATCGGACGGAAAAGCCCGAACTGGGACAATCACCGATGAACAACCTTTCCTTCGGCAGCCTGCTGCGCCGCCCCGAGACGGGAGCCTTCCTGGGCCTTGCCGGCGTCCTGATATTCTTCGCCGTTTTCGGCAGCTCCAGGTTTCTGGCGCCTGCGGGCGCGGCAAGCTGGCTCAACGTGGCCGCCAACCTCGGCATCGTCGCGCTTCCCATCGGTCTGCTGATGATCGCCGGCGAGCTCGACATCTCGATCGGCGCTCTCATTCCCGCCGGCTCCATGACGGTCGCGATCCTCTCGGGGCACTATGATCTGCCGATCTGGATCGGCATGCTGAGCTCGATCCTCGTGGGCCTCGTCATCGGTCTCGTCAACGGCATCCTCGTCGTGCGCACCGCCGTGCCGTCGCTGATCGTGACATTGGGCACGCTGTTCGCCGTGCAGGGCCTGACGCTCGGCCTTTCGGTCCTCGTGACCGGCACGACCAGCGTGGCGCTGATGGCCGACCCGTGGGCGAAGTTCGTCTTCGGCCAGTTCATCGGCGGTTCTTTCCAGGTCGTCATCCTGTGGTGGTTCGCCATAACGGCGCTCTTCATTTTCTACGTCCACTTCTCTCCCTACGGAAACTGGATCTTCGCCATGGGCGGCGACAGGGTCAGCGCCCGCAACGCGGGGATTCCGACGGACCGCCTGACGATCATCCTCTTCGTCCTGTCGGCCACGAGCGCCTCGTTCGTCGGCATGTGCCAGGCGATCCTGTTCAACTCCGCACAGGTTTCCGGAGGGATGACCTTCATCTTCAACTCGATCATCTCGGTTGTCGTCGGCGGCGTGCTCCTGACCGGCGGCTTCGGCTCGGTGATCGGCATATTCTTCGGCACCATCACCTTCGCCATCGTGAACCAGGGCATCTACTTCACCACGTTCGACCGCAACTGGTCGAGCCTCATCATCGGCGTGATGCTCCTGCTCGCGGTCCTCATGAACAACACCTTCCGGCACATGGCGCTGACCTATGCGCCCGCGAAGAAGAAGTGAGGGCCGGTCGATGACGACGCCCATTCTGGAGCTCGAAAACGTCTGCAAGTCCTTCGGACCGATCGACGTCCTTCATGACATCACGCTCGAGGTTCACGCGGGGGAGGTGCTGTGCCTCCTCGGAGACAACGGCGCCGGCAAGTCCACGCTCATCAAGACGCTCGCCGGCGTCCACAAGCCCACCAGCGGAACGGTCAAGTTCGAAGGCAGGCCGCTGGTGTTCAACAGCCCGCGCGAGGCCGCCGATCTCGGGATCGCGACGGTGCATCAGTTCGGCGGCACGTTTCCGCTGATGACCATCGGCCGGTCGTTCTTCGTCGGCCGCGAACCGACGAAGGGCTTCGGCCCGTTCAGGATCTACGACCGCAAGAAGGCCAACGAGATCGCGGTGAAGGCCGTGCGGGAGTTCGGCATCACCCGCATCGACGACGGGGATCGCCTGATCGGCGGCCTGTCCGGGGGTGAGCGGCAGTCGCTCGCGATCGCCCGCGCCGTCCACTTCGGTGCCCGCGTCCTGATCCTGGACGAACCGACGGCGGCGCTCGGCGTGAAGGAGGCGGCTCACGTGCTGCGGATCGTTCTCGAAGCGCGCCGGCGCGGCCTCGCCGTGATCTTCATCACCCATAACGTCATCCACGCGATGACGGTCGGCGATCATTTCGCGGTGCTGATCAAGGGGGCCAAGGCGGCGGATTTCCGGAAGGGTGAAAGGACGCGCGAGGAAATCACGGACCTCATGGCGGGCGGCGAGGCCATGGCCGAACTCGAAGCGGAGATCGAGGCCTATTCGGCCACACATCGCGGGCATCCGCCGCCGGTGCGGGCCGTCGGCCACCGCAACTGACGGATCTGACGGATCTTCGTCCGGATACGCAACCGACCCGCCTGCCGCGCAGGCGGGATGGGACAACGCAACCTTTTGACGGATGACTACTTACGGGTGACTTGCCATGAAATTCACGCTCGATCCTCACATGTTCCGGCATCTGTCCCTTGAGGAGACCTGCCGCATCACGGCGGAACTGGGCTACGACGACATCGAGCTCTCGCCGCGGCCGGACTTCCTGCAATGGTGGACGCGCCCGCGCGTCTATCCCGATCGCGTCGCGCGCTTCAAGAAAGCGCTCAAGGACCACGGCGTCGGCCTCGCGACCCTGCAGCCGATGTATCGCTGGGCCAGCCCCTACCGCGAGGAATGGGAGATCGCGATCGACAACTGGAAGCGCGTCATCGAGATCGCCAACGACATGGAATGCCCGCTTCTGGTGTCCGAATTCGGCCGCGGCGGCTCGCCCGAGCGCTCGGCCGCCGACCGCGACGGGCTGCACACGCCCGAGGCCTGCGAAAACGCCTTCTGGCGCGCAATGGACATCGTCGTGCCCCTCCTCGAGCGCGCGGGCGTCACGCTCAGCCTCGAGCCCCATCCCGAGGACTGGCTGGAGCGCATCGAGCCGGCGGTCGATATCGTGCGCACCATCAACTCGCCGTGGGTCAAGTGCTCCTACATCGCGCCGCACACCTACTTCTACGGCGACGACATGGTCAAATCGCTCCGCGCCACCGCGGGCGAACTCGTGCACGTGCGGCTTGCCGACACCTACGACCACAATGCGTCGTCCGCGCTGCGCTACATCGTCAATCCGCCGGGCGCCAAGGTGCGCGTGCACCAGCACCTCGATATCGGCGAGGGAGAGCTGGACTGGGACACGTTCTTCTCGACGCTCGCCGACATGCAATTCGACGGCGTGCTGTCGAACTGCGTCTTCGCCTGGGAAGACCGCGCAAAGGACAGTGCCCGCCTGATGCGCCGGAAAATGCAGGAATACGTCGACAAGTATTGGCGGACGAAATGACCCTCGTCTGCTTTGCTTTTCCAAACAGAACAGAACAGTTTCCAGAAAAGGCCCGGACATGCTGAACGGAGAAAGACTGATCGAACGCCCCCTTCGCTGGGGGATGGTGGGCGGCGGCCGCACCGGGCAGGTGGGCTACAAGCACCGGACCGGGGCGACGCGCGACGGCACCTACCGGCTTGTCTGCGGCGCCTTCGACCTCGACCCCGAGCGCGGGCGCGACTTCGGCACCAGGATCGGCGTCGACGCCGAGCGCTGTTATGCCGATTATCGGGAACTGATCGCCAGGGAATTGCAGCGCGAGGACGGCGTCGAGGTCGTTTCGATCGCCACGCCGAACGTCACCCATTACGAGATCACCAAAGCCTGCCTTGAAGCCGGGCTTCATGTGATCTGTGAGAAGCCGCTTTTCTTCACCGTCGCCGAATGCGAGGAGATCGCCGGGCTCGCCGATGAAAAGGGCCTGATCGTCGGCGTGACCTACGGCTTCACCGGCCACCCGCTGGTGCGCCAGATGGCGGCGATGGTCGCCAGGGGCTGGCTGGGCGAGATCCGCATCGTGGATCTGCAATACACCCACGGCTTCAACGCCGGCGATGACGTGGGCGCGCCCGAGGCCGTGAAGTGGCGCACCAGTCCCCTGACCGCCGGGCCGACCTTCGTTCTGGGCGATATCGGCACGCACCTCTACTACCTGTCGGAAATCGTGCTGCCGCACCTGAGGGTCGACAAGCTCCTGTGCGACCGCAAGGCGTTCATCCCGAGCCGCGCGCCGCTGGAGGACCATGCGACCGTGCTGATGCACTATGACAACGGCGCGCGCGGCCGCCTCTGGGTGTCCTCCGTGAACGCGGGCAACATGGGATCGCAGCGCTACCGCTTCATCGGCTCCAGGGCGAGCGTGGAATGGTCCGACAGCCATCCCGACCAGTTGCTCTATGACGTGCAGGGCGAGCCGAACCGCATCCTGCATCACGGCATGCCCTATCTCGAACAGGAAAGTCTGGCCATCGACCGCATGGGCGCGCTGCATACCGAAGGCCTCGGCGACAGCTGGTCGAACATCTACCTGTGGATCGCGCAGGCGATCGACGCCAGGAACCGCGGCGACGAAGCCTTCCTGAAGACGCACCACTACCCGGGAATCGCGGCCGGGACGGAGGGTGTGCGATGGCTGGAGAACTGCGTGCGTTCGGCAGATGCAGGTTCCGTCTGGGTCGACTTCACCTGATCCGGACCGGCGGCGCGCCCGAAACCTTCCGCCTCCTTCGCGGCGCGCCGCGACATCTCACGTTTCAACGAAAGACCAACAGATGAAGCTTTCAATCTGCACCGATGTCATGGGCGATCTGCCCTTCACTGAAATGCTCGACAAATGCGTCGAACTCGGCGTCGAAGGCATCGAGATGACCGGCGGCGGCTGGTCCCGCGCCCCCCATTTCCGCGCCGGCGAACTCCTGGCGGACAGGGGGATGCTGAAGACGAAGCTGAAGGAGATCGCGGCGCGCGGCCTTGAGATCGCGGCTCTCAACTGCTCGGCCAATCCGCTCGATCCGGGTGACATGGGCAAACGTCACCGCAGGGAGATGGAGGATACGATCCGGCTCGCGGGCGAGATCGGCGTCAGGACGATCGTGGCGATGTCGGGTCTTCCGGAGGCCGCGCCGGGCGACACGGTCCCCAACTGGCTCGTCTATACGAGAAGCTGGCCCGAGGAGATGCCCGAGCGGGACCGCTATCAGTGGGAGGAGCGCGCCTTCCCGCTGTGGCACGGTCTGGTGAAACTGGCCGGGGAAGTCGGCGTCGAGAAATACGCGCTCGAAAACTTCTCGGCCATGCTCGTATGGAACCCCGAGACCCTTTTCCGGCTGCGCGACGAAGTCGGCCCGACGGTGGGCATGAATCTCGACCCGTCGCACCTGATATGGATGGGCGCGGATCCGATCGCGTCGGCGCGCGCGCTCGGCCCCGCGATCCACCATTGCCACGGCAAGGACACCCGCATCGAACGCGGCCTCGCCGACGTGAACGGCCTGCTCGAACTCAAGGAAGTCACCGACGTGGCCAACCGCGCGTGGAACTACGTTGCCGTGGGCGCGGGCCGCGATCTGCAATGGTGGAAGGAGTTCTTCTCCGTCGTCCGCATGGTCGGCTACAATGGCTGGGTCAGCCTTGAAATGGAGGATTTCACAATGTCCACCGAGGCCGGCATCCGATCCTCCGTCGATGCGCTGAAAGCGACGGTCAGCCGCTGAAAGACGCGTGCGGCCCGGCCGCGGTCCGCGCTCCTCTGACCGAGATCGGATTCTCGTCAGCTGGCATCAAGCCGAAAAGGGCGCGTCCTTTTCGGTTCGATGCCAGCAAGGAGATGGCGCGGCGGCACCGATTCAGCATTTCCGCACGTTGCGCTAGTTCTGGGGAAGCTGGTAGTCGACCTTGTCCGGTGCGATCGACTTGAGGATGTCGGCATGGATGAAGCCTGCCCAGTCGATGCCTTCCGCCGGCAACTTCCCGCCTTCCACGAGCTGCGTCTCGATCAGCCGGAGAGAGTCGATCGTTCCCTGATCGAGCAGAATGTCGGAATTGTACTTGGTCATCAGCATCCGCGTGAAGTCGACGTCCATGCGCAAATAGGCCGCGATGATCTTCGCCGCCTCGTCCGGCTGTTCACGAATGAAATCCGCCGCCTCGATGATCGCCGTCAGCAGCGTACGTGCCGTTTCCGGGTTCGCCTCCGCCCAGGTCCGGTTGAAGTAGACGAGGTTGTGGGCGGTGAAAATGCCCTCGTTGTCCCTGAGGATCGCGGTGTCGGAGACGCCCTCCACCATCCTCGACATCCACGGCTCCCACGTCGCTGCGGCGTCGATGTTTCCGCGCTCCAGCGCGGCCATCATCTCCGGCGGATCGACGGGAACGACGGTGTAGTCGTCCGCGTTGAGGTTCAGCTTGCTGATGAACGTGCGCCAGAACACCTCGCTGGCGCTGCCGATCGTCACGCCGATCTTCTTGCCCTTGAGGTCCTCGACGCCCGCGACGTTGCGGGCGACGAGGCCGAAATACCGCAGGGGCTCCGAGCCCTGCGCGACGACGACCACGTCCTTGTCGATGTTGTAGTTGAGAATGCCTGCCTGTTCGGCCGCAAGCGCCGCCTGGACCTGGTTCTTGATCAGCAGCGAAACCATGGCCGATCCGGCGGGGCCGGATTCGAGCCGCACGTTGAGGCCGTGCTTTTCGAAGATGCCCGCGTCCCGTGCGACGTAGAACGCGCCGAGCGAGGGATCCTGGCCCGTCGCGACCACGATGTCCTGTGCGAGCGCGGCCGTGCCTGCGAGCGCCGCGGCGAGGGCCGCGATCGCCGTCGTCCGTATCTTGCCGAGAAGTGCGTTCATGTCCTTCAGTTCCCCATTTTTGCTGTTGTGCGGCATGCCGCTTCAGGTCACGACCGCGTAGCGGCTCGCGAAACGGTAGATGGCCAGCCGGAAGAGACGATCGGCCGTGAAGCCGAGGAGGCCGAGCGTGACGAGCGAGACGAAAATCTCGTCGATCTGCATGAACATGCGCCCGTTCCAGAGCATCACGCCAAGTCCGGCCTGCGCGGCCACCATCTCGGCCGCGACGATGGTCGTGAAGGAATTCGCCATCGCCAGCCGCATCCCCGTGAGGATGAACGGCATCGTGCCGGGCAGCGCCACCAGGAAGAAGAGCTGGCTTCGGCTGGCCCCCAGGGACTTGGCCGCACGGATCTTGTTGATGGGGATCGACGCGACGCCCGCAGCCGTGTTGAGGATCACGATGAAGATCGTGGTCCATATGATCAGGAACACCTTGGATTCCTCGCCGATCCCGAACCACACGACCGCGATCGAGATGAGCGCTACAGGAGGAATGAACCGCAGGAATTCGGTCCATGGCTCGATGAGCTTGCGCGCGATCGAAAAGCTGCCGATCAGCAGCCCCACCGGCACGGCGGCGGCCGAGCCCAGCAGGAAGCCCACGGCGATCCGCTTGAGGCTGGCCAGCGCGTTCTCGACGAGGACTCCGTTGCCGAGGAGCTCCACCCATTTCACCAATACCTGCCCCGGCGGGGGAAAGAGGATCGAACGCACGACATAGTCGGAGAAGACCTGCCAGATCAGCAGCAGCGCGCAGAAGCTTGCGACATACGGCATGATCGCCGGGACGACCTTCAGGGTCCGGTGCAGCAGGGAAAGGCGGAACGCGCCGCCGGTGCCGGGGCTGGATGCGGTGTCGCTCATGCGGCATTCTCCCTGAAGCGGCGCCCGGAAATCGCGGCTTCCTCGCGAATGGCTTTGTGGATGCGGCTGTAATAGGCGAGGTAGGCGGGATCCGAGCGGTCCCGCTCGGCATCGAGATCGATGGACAAGACCTCGCGCATGCGGGCATCGGGACCGCCCGTCATGATCCCGACCCTGGACCCGAGCGTGATCGCCTCGTCGATGTCGTGCGTGATGAAGAAAATGGTGACGCCGGTGGTTTCCCATATCGCGCGCAGTTCGCGCTGCATCACCTCGCGGGTCTGGGCGTCCAGCGCCCCGAACGGCTCGTCCATCAGCAGCACGTACGGCTCATTGGCGAGGGCGCGGGCGATCTGCGTGCGCTGCTTCATGCCCCCCGACAGCTGGGACGGATACTTGGAACCCTGGCCGGCGAGCCCGACGAGTTCGAGGTAGCGCTCTGCGACCTTGCGCCGTTCAGGCGCCGACATGCCGCGCAGCCGCAATCCGAACTCGACGTTCTCGGCCGCGGTCAGCCAGCCGTAGAGGGAATCGTCCCCCTGGAAAACCACGCCGCGGTCGCGTGAGGGACCGTCGACCGGTCTGCCCTCGGACAGCAGCTCGCCTGTCGTGGGGCGCTCGAAACCCGCGAGCATGCCCAGAACGGTGGTCTTGCCGCAGCCCGAGGGGCCGAGGAGGCAGAAGAAATCGCCACGTGCGATCCCGAACGTCAGGTTGCTGACGACGGCGATTTCGGTTTTCGCGGAGGTCCCGAATGCTTTTCCGACACCCCGGAATTCGATCAGCGTGCCTGTTTCCATCGATCAACCCCTCATGGCTTTTTTCGGAACCGTAGGGACTTTTCATTAGGCATGCAAGATATAATCTTTTGGCATGCAAAAAGGCCGGAATACTCCATCCGGTTCAAGCAGAATGCCTGAGAAATCCAGGGGTGGAAAGCTGGATAAATGCATTGGCGATAAATTATGCATGCCAAGATAATAAATTATGCATACCATACTTGACCGGCAGGCACTTTCGCGTGAAGCTCGACGCCGGCGTTTCGCCAAGGACGGTTTTCGCCGACGGCTGCGCCAGGGATGTTTCAGCGAATGGAGATGGTCTTGCCCGAGGTCAGCGTCGATGGTGTCCAGATCCACTACGAGGAGCACGGCAGCGGCCAGCCGGTCCTCCTGTTCAACGAACTGGCCGCGGACAAGTGCGGATGGGATGCCCAGGTTCGCCATTTCGCCCGCAGCCACAGGCTGATCGCCTTCAACTATCGGGGCTACCCGCCGTCCTCGGTTCCGGCCGACATCGCCGCCTATGCGCATGAGACGCTGGTCGGGGACGCGCTTGCCCTCCTCGACGCGCTCGGCATCGGGGAGGCCTATCTCGTCGGTCACGGCACGGGCGGAAACATCGCGCTGGCGCTTGCCCTGGCCGCGCCGGAGCGGGTCAGGGGCCTCGTTCTGGCCGGTTCCGGCGCGGGAACGGGCGATCCGGACTGGCAGGCGAAATCCCTTGCCTTCTCCGCGGCGATCCGGAGAGGAGGCGTCGCGGCGCTCGCGGAATCCGTCGCGGCGGCACCGCAGCGCCGGCCTTTCGCCGACAAGGATCCGAAGGGCTGGCAGGATCTTCTGCGCGGCATCGCCGACTTCGACGCAGAGGGGGTAGCGAATCTGGTGGCGAACGGGATCGCCATGCGGCCGACCTTCGCCGATCAGGCGGGCGAGATCGCCGAGCTGGAGAAGCCGGTGCTGGTGACCGTCGGCGACCGCGACCATCCGGCCTTCGAGCCCAGCCTGCTGGTCGCCAGAACCGCGCCCTATGCCGGACTGGCGGTCCTCCCCTTCTGCGGCCATTCGATCGTGATGGAGGAAGCGGACGCGTTCAACCGGCTGCTGGGGGATTTTTTCTCCCGGGTCGAGCAGGGGCGTTGGGCAGGATGGAGCGCGTCATGACGGATCTCACCAGGCTGACGGCGAGCGAGGCAGCCCGGCTCATCAGGAGCGGCGAGCTCACCTCGGTCGCGCTCGTGAGCGCCTGTCTGGACCGGATCGAGGCGCTGGACGCCGGAACCGGCGCCTGGGCATTCGTGGACCCGGATCATGCGCTCGATCAGGCCCGGCACGCCGACCGGACGGACGCAGCCGAAGCGCTGCACGGCGTGCCGGTGGGGCTGAAGGACATCATCGATACGGCCGACATGCCGACGGAATACGGGTCCGGCCTCTATCGCGGCCATCGTCCGCGCAGCGATGCGGCCTGCGTCGCCCTGTTGAGGGCCGCCGGGGCCGTCGTCCTGGGCAAGACCGTGACGACGGAATTCGGCTTCCGCCATCCGGGCAAGACGGTGAATCCCCACAATCCGCTCCACACGCCCGGAGGCTCGTCGAGCGGCTCGGCGGCCTCGGTCGCGGACATGACGGCGCCGTTGACGATCGGCGCCCAGACGGCGGGTTCGGTCATCCGCCCCGCAGCCTATTGCGGGGTATTCGGCTTCAAGCCGTCCTACGGGATGGCCAGCTATTCCGGAATCCGGCATCTGGCGGAGAGTTTCGACACGCTCGGCTGGATGGCCAGGAGCGTGGAGGATCTCGCCCTCTGCCTGAGGGTGCTGTGCGCGGAAGCGCGCCCGCTGCGCACATGGGGCAGTGCCGGGCGCCCCAGGCTCGCCCTGTGCCGCACGCCGTACTGGGAGGAGGCCGAGCCGCAGACCCGTGCGCTGATCGAGCGCATCGCCAAGAACCTCGGTCCGGACGTCGAGGAGGTCGATCTGCCGGTCGACGGGGCCGAGTTGCTGGAGGCGAACTGGACCATCACCAAGTTCGAGGCGGCGCGGCTCTTCCGGTCGGAGCAGTCGCGTTTTCCCCGCGGCGTCTCGCGGGCGGTTTCGGCGATCGTTGCCGACGGCTTGGCGATCGACGGCGCGCGATACGTGGAAGCGCTCCGCGCCATGGCGCGCATGCGGCACGCCATCAACGAGGCGCTCTCGCCCTATGACGGCGTGCTCACGCCAAGCACCGCCGGCGAAGCGCCGTTCAGCCTGTTCGACACCGGGCCGGTGACTTTCAACTTCCTCTGGACGGTGGCCTACATGCCCTGCGTCACGCTCCCCGCCGGGACGGGCGGGAAGGGAATGCCGCTCGGCGCGCAGGTGGTCGCGTCGCAGCACCGGGATCACGCCCTTCTCTCGGCGGCAGCCTGGCTCCACGGCGCGCTGGGCGGCAGCGCGGCCGAGCCCTCGCAGGCATAGGCGCTGCCGGGCTCGTGCACCTTGCCGCGTTTCTTGGCATGCCAAATATAATTATCTTGCATACATTAACAGCGGCGCTATGCTCGACAGAGTTGCCGACGCGCCGCTCGTCGCAGCGGCTGTCCGCAGTCGGCCCGACCCGGTTTTCAGAGAGGACTCCATGGAATTGCCCTTGTCCGGTATCCGCGTGCTCGACCTCAGTCAGGTCATGGCGGGCCCCTACTGCTGCATGTTGCTCGGCGACATGGGGGCCGACGTCATCAAGGTGGAGCCGCCGGCGACCGGAGACCAGACGCGCAGCTCGATGGGCTATCGGCTCAAGGGGCACGACAGCAACGGCTTCATGCAGTTGAACCGCAACAAGCGGAGTATCGAGCTCAACCTCAAGAGCGAGGCCGGCCGCGACGTACTCTACAGGCTGGTGAAGACCGCCGACGTGGTCGTCGAGAACAGCCGGCCGGGTGTGGCGGGGCGCCTCGGCTTCGACTATCCGACCCTTGCGGCCGTCAATTCCAGGATCGTGTATGCCAGCATCTCGGGATTCGGTCAGTTTGGACCGTGGTCCCAACGTCCCGGGTTCGACATGATCGCCCAGGCGATGAGCGGGGTCATGAGCGCCTCCGGCCATCCCGATCAGGCGCCGGTCCGCAACAGCATTTCCGCGGCCGATCTGGGGGCCGGGCTGATGGCGCTCTACGGGATCCTGTCGGCGATCATCGGCCGCGAACGGTCCAACCGCGGCCAGTACATCGACGCTTCGCTGTTCGAGGCCGCGCTCGGCCTGTCGATCTGGGAGGTGGCGGAATACTGGAGCACCGGCGTCCCGCCGAAGCCGATCGGGTCCGCCAACCGGATGAGCGCGCCGTATCAGGTCGTGCGCGCCGGGGACGGATATTTCGTGCTCGGCGCGGCCAACCAGAAGCTGTGGACCTCGCTGTGCGAGGTGATGGACCGCCCCGACCTGCTCGACGACGAGCGTTTCCGCGCCAATCCGCAGCGTCTCGCCAACCGGACGGCGCTCATCGAGGAACTCGAGCGCACCTTCGTGTCCCGGCCGGTGTCCGAATGGGTGGACATGCTGCTCGCGGTGGGTATCCCTGCCGGTCCGATCAACGACTATGGCGAGGCGCTCGCGAGTGCGCATGCGCAGGAGCGCAGGATGACGATGGTCGCCGAGCATCCGGTCGAGGGGCCGCTCAAGCTTCTCGGTTTTCCCGTGAAGATGGGCGGGACGCCGCAGCAGCTGCGCCTGGCGCCGCCGCTGCTCGGAGAGCACACCGACGAGGTTCTGGCGGAGATCGGCATCACGGCGGACGAGAGCGAAAAACTGCGCTCGCGCGGCGCATTCAACAGGTAGCGGGCCGATGGGCGACGTGGTTCAACAGATCCGCGAACTGCCGAGCGTGACGATCGGCCATCTCCGCTTCACCGCGGACGGCCCGGTGGCGGTTCTCACCTTCAACCGGCCCGAGGCGCGAAACGCGCTGACGTTCCAGATGTATCGCGACGTCGGCGCGATCTGCCGCATGATCGGCGAGGCAGGTGCGTTCCGCGCCCTCATCCTCATGGCCGAAGGAGAACGCGCCTTCGCCAGCGGCACCGACATGAAGGAATTCCGCAGCTTTTCCAAGCCCGAGGACGCGATCGCGTACGAGAGGGAGGTGGGCGGGGTTCTCGATCGGATCGAAGCGTGCCCCGTGCCGACGATCGCGGTCCTCTCGGGTGCGTGCACCGGCGGCGGCCTCGGCATCGCCGCCTGCTGCGACATCCGCATTGCCCAGGCCAATCTGCAGCTCGGCCTGCCAATGGCCCGCACGCTGGGCAACTGCCTCGCCGTCGTCAACCTCGCCCGGTTCTCCGCCCTGATGGGGCAGGCGAGGCTCGCCGAGCTGATGATGACCGCGCGCCTGATGCCGGCGGCGGAAGCCCTCTCGATCGGCGCCGTCAGCGAGGTCCTGCTCGGCCGCGAGGCCCTTTGCGTGCGTGCGATGGAGCTTGCGGCGGCCATCGCCTCGCATGCGCCGATCACCCTCCAGGTCACCAAGGAGGGCTTGCGGCGTCTTCGCGCATCCTCCCGGGAGATCGACAGCAGCGACCTCATCCTCAGGGCGTATGGCTCGCGCGATTTCCAGGAGGGGCTCTCGGCCTTTCTCGACAAGCGCAAACCCCGGTGGACAGGCGAATAGCGCGCGGCAACGGATCAGGGAGGAACGATGAAAGTAGTACTCACCGATTATGTCTGGGAATCGCTCGACGTCGAGCGCACCACGCTGGATGGTCTCGCGGAGCTGGTGCCGCTGCGCGCGACCGACGCCACGGGCTTCCTGAGCGAAGCGTCCGACTGCGATGCGCTCCTCAACACCTATGCCGGCCCGATCACGGCCGACGTGATGGCGCAAATGCCGAACTGCAAGATCATCGCGCGCTACGGGATCGGCGTCGACACGATCGATCTCGAGGCCGCGACCGCCGCCGGCATCATCGTGACCAACAATCCGACCTATTGCATAGACGAAGTCGCCGAGCATGCAATGGCGATGATCCTGACGGCATGGCGGAAGATCGCCTATTACGATCGCCGGGTGCGCTCCGGGGGCTGGAGTGTCCCGGACGCGAAGCCGATACGCCGGCTGCGGGGACGTACGCTCGGGCTTGTCGGTTTCGGCAACATCGCGCGCGAGGTCGCCGTGCGGGCGGCGCCGCTCGGAGTGGAGATCCTCTTCACGGATCCCGTCGTCGAAGAGGGGCACGACGGCGTTCCCGGCAAGAAGGTGCCCCTCGACACCCTGCTTGCGCAGTCGGACATCGTGTCGGTCCATCCGCCGCTCAACGCATCGACGCGCGGGCTCATCGACGACCGGGCGCTGGGCCTGATCAAGCCGGGCGCGCTGCTGGTCAACGTCGCCCGCGGGCCGATCGTCGACACGGCTGCGCTGATACGCGCCCTCGACTGCGGCCGGATCGGCGGCTGCGCTCTCGACACCACGGACCCGGAGCCGCTGCCCGATCCGCATCCGCTGCGCGGGCGCGACAACGTCGTGCTGACGCCTCACGCCGCCTGGTACAGCGAGGAAGCCATGGCGGGCCTTCAGGCGGGTGCGCCGTCGGAAGTCAAGCGCGTCCTGTCGGGTGAATGGCCGATCAACGTGGTCAATCCCGCGGTACGCGGACACAACAGGGCCGGCCTGTAAGACAAGCGGGAGAAACGGAATGAAGCTGGGCCGCTAAGGAGAGCCCGATCAGGAGAAGCCGGGCGATGTCGTCACGCTCGGGATCGAGAAGTTCGGCGAACGGCGCCAGAGCATCGTTGCCTTCACGGAATAACATTTCACAGGAAATAAACAATACCAATAAGGAGATACATAAATATCCTTCGGGCTTGCTGAGCCATAAAAGGAGACTCAGATGGGGAACGACAACAAACATGCGGGAAAAATAATCATAGATAATTTTGAAGAACTTATAGCGACTTTGTTGTTATTGATAATAGGGTTGTCGATGACCGCGCAGATCGTCTCGCGGGGTCTCTTCGGCAATCCGCTCGGATGGCCCGAGATGCTTTCGCAAATGCTGCTGATCTGGGCTTCGGTGCTCGGGGCCGTCGGTGCGGCGAAGCGCGCCGATCTCGTGCGCATCGAATCCCTGCTCGACCGCTTCCCGGGCCGGATGCGGCGCGTCGCGGAGGGGATCGGGGTCGCCTCCGTCCTGTTCCTGCTCGCCGTGCTCGCCTGGAAGGGCCTGCAACTGACCCAGCGGACGTCCACGTCGGCGCATCCGCTGCCGGTCACATGGGCGTGGGGCTATGCGGCGGCGCCGGCGTTCTCGGTGCTGATGGCCGTTCGCCTGATCCAGATGAGCTTCCTGGGCTATCGATTCGACTTCGTGGAGGCATCCTTCGGCCCGCACGATGCGGCCGTTCCGTCCGAGTTCGGCAATCTGGTGGCGGGAGAGGGCAAGCTGGCGGCGGGAGAGAGCAAATGATCTCCGCGCTCTCGGTCCTGTTCGCCACGCTTCTGCTCGGCGTGCCGGTGGCGTTTTCGCTCGGTCTGTCGGCCCTTGCCTACTTCCTCGTCACGGACACCAATCTGATCGTCTATCCGCAGCAGGTCGTCGGACAGCTGAGCGCCCTGTCGCTGGTCGCCATACCGTTCTTCATCCTCGCCGGAGAGCTGATGAACTCCGGCGGCATCACGATGCGCATCTTCAACTTCGCGCTCGCCATCGTCGGCCGGATCCCCGGCGCGCTCGGCCATGCGAACGTGCTCGGCAGCATGATCTTTGCCGGCATGTCCGGCTCCGCCGTCGCCGATGTGGCGAGCCTCGGCAAGATCGAGATCAAGGCCATGCGCGACAACGGCTATCCCGACGATGTCAGCGTCGGCCTCACCGTCTCCTCCGCGACGCTCGGGCCGATCATCCCGCCGAGCATCAACATGGTGATCTACGGCAGCATCGCCGGCGTGCCCGTGGGGCTGCTCTTCATGGGCGGCATCCTCCCCGGCATCCTGGCGGGCGTCGCCCTGATGATCGGATTTGCGTTCATCTTCTGGCGCCGGGGCATCAAGACGCGGAAGGTCGAGTCCATTTCCCTCGCAACGTCGTTCCGCGAGGCGTTCTGGGCCCTCATGACGCCCGTGGTGCTCCTCGCCAGCCTGTTCTCGGGCTTCGCGACACCGACGGAAGCGGCCGTGCTGGCATCGATCTACGCCGCGGTGGTGGCGCTGTTCATCTACCGGGAGATGACCCTCGGCCAGTTCTTCCAGGCGCTCGTCTCCACTGCGGTCGTGACCGGCTCGATCATGCTCATCCTCGGGCTTTCGGCGCCGATCGGCTATATCATCGCGCGCATGCAGGTTGCCGACGGGTTCGCCCTCATGGTCGTGTCGTGGACGACCGATCAGACGATCCTGCTGATCGGCCTCGCCCTGCTCCTGCTCGTCGTCGGCATTTTCCTCGAAGTGGCGCCGGCGCTGATCATCCTGACCCCGGTCATCGCGCCGCCGCTCGTCGCGGCGGGTATCGATCCGGTCCTCCTCGGCGTCTTCATCGTGTACGGACTGGGGATAGGCCTCATCTCGCCGCCCTTGGGCATGTGTCTTTTCGTCGGCAGCCAGGTATCCGGCCTGTCTCTGGAAAAGGTAATGGCGGCGTCAATGTTGTTTATCCTGCCGTTGGGCATCGTTCTGTTTATCATGATACCCTTTCCTTGGATCGTTACTTACATACCATCAATAATGTACGGGAACTAAAGAAGCGGGAGACTGAAAATGGAGATCGGATTAACGAAACACATCGGCGGCGCCATCCTGGCGATGGTCCTCGCCGCCGCCTTGCCGGACCTCGCGGCGGCGCAGTCGAAGATCGAGCTCAAGCTCGGGCACGGACTGGCGGTCAACACGCCCACGGACCTCGGAGCCAAGCGCTTCGCGGAACTGGTGAACGAACGCTCCGGCGGGACGATCAGCATCACGGTCTTTCCGGGAGCCGGTCTCGGCAACGAGCAGCAGCTCATCGAGGGGCTGCAACTGGGTGCGGTGGACCTCGCGGCGACGGTCGGAGCCGGCTTCGGCACCGTGCTGCCCGATGCGAACGTTCTCGGCTTCCTTTACCTCTTCCGCGACAAGGACCATATGCAGGCGACCATGCGCGGCGACATAGGCGACAAGCTTGCCGCCACCCTGCACGAAAAGACCGGCATCCGGACGATCGATGCCTCCTGGTATTACGGGACGCGCCATCTCACGGCGAACCGGCCGGTGTCGACGCCGGCCGACCTGGCGGGCCTGAAGGTGCGCGTGCTGCCCGTGCCGATCTACGAGGCCGGATGGCGCGCGCTGGGAGCGGGACCGACGCCGGTGGCGTTCGGCGAGCTCTTCACGGCGATCGAAACCAATACCGTCGACGCGCAGGAGAATCCGCTCACGATCATCAAGAGCGTCGGCATACCGCTTGTGCACAAGAACCTGACCCTGACCGGCCACATCGTGGCCAACATCGTGATCGCGATGAGCGACGACGCCTATTCCCGGCTGGGCGCCGAGCAGGTCGAGATCCTGAAACGGGCCGCCGCGGAGGCCGGCGAATATCAGGACAAGCTCACCACCGATGCCGAGGCGGCCCTGATCGCGGAATTCGAAAAGGACGGCGTCGCGATCATCGATCCCGACAAGGAGCTGTTCGCCGACAAGGTGGCCACGCTGCCGGACAAATTCCAGAACGGCAGCCTCGCGGAGCTGTATCGGGAGATCCAGGCGGTGCAGTGACGCCCCTCGCCATCATCACCGGGCTGGCGCCGTCCATCTCTTCTCAGCGAATATACAGGAGATCACAATGACCAAACAGGTTCCCGCGCAGGATTACACCGAGATCCTCAACCTCTACGCGCTCTACAATCTCTGCAGCGACGCGGGCGACGCCGAAGGATATGCAGGCTGTTTTTCCTCGCGCGGGCTGCTTGAACTGGTAACGCCCGGCATCACTGTCTCGGGGCACGAGAACTTCAAGGATTTCAAGAACCGGGACTTCGCCGGACGGCCCCATATCTACCGCCGCCACTGGAACGGGAGCATTCATCTCGAACAGCTCGGGGACGGAGCGGTTCGCGGGCGGTGCTATCTCATGGCCTACAACGGAACCCCCGGCGACCTGCCGGCCATCGCCGATTGCGGCGTGTACGAGGACCGCATCGTGAAGGAAAACGGCGCCTGGAAATTCGAACATCGCAGGCTGGTCATGGACGGCACCACCTTCAAGCTCAAGGATGCGGCCAAGCTCGAGGATGCGGCCAAGCTCGAGGATGCGGCGAAGTGAGCGGTCTCACATCGGAATCCGCCGGCACCATCGCGCGGCTCGTCGCCGGCGGCGAGGTGTCGTCGGTCGAGGTCGCGCGCGCGTTTCTGGCGCGGGTCGAGGCACTCAACCCGACGATCAATGCGATCGTGACCCTGAACCCGCGCATCCTCGAACAGGCGGAGGCGATCGACCGGCGCCGGCAGCGCGGCGAGCCCGCGCGGCCGCTCGAGGGCGTTCCCTTCGTCGTCAAGGACAACCTTCCGACAGCGGGGATCCGCACGACGTTCGGATCGCTCGTCCTCGAAGACAACGTTCCCACCGAGAGCGCCGTCAGCGTCGAGCGGATGGAGGCGGCCGGCGCGCTGATGCTCGGCAAGACCAACACGTCGGAGTTCGCCACCGACATCAACACCAAAAACACCCTCTTCGGGATCACGCGCAATCCCGTCGATCCCAACGCGAGTCCGGGGGGATCGAGCGGCGGCACCGCGGCGGCCGTCGCTGCCGCAATGGCGCCGATCGGCCTGGGCACGGATCTCGGAGGGTCGATCAGAATTCCCGCCTCGTGGTGCGGGGTGATGGGGTTCCGGCCGTCGCCCGGCCGTGTTCCGGTATATCCCACGGACTATGCCTGGGACACGCTTGTGGAGCATGTGCAGGGGCCGCTCGCCGCAACGGTCGACGATCTCGGCCTCATGCTTGCCGTTCTCAGCGGATCCGACGACCGCGATCCGGGTTCGCTTCCCGCCCCCACGGAGGACTATGCCGCCGCGGCAAGGACGGGCGGCGATCTGACCGGGGTGCGGATCGCCTATTGCGAGGATTTGGGCGGTGTCGTCCCCGTCGATCCCGAGGTCGCGGCTGCGACCCGCGTGGCGGCACGCGCGTTCGAGGACATGGGGGCCGTCGTCGAGGAGGCCGGATTCGATGCCGGCGACATCAGGGAGATCATCGCCGGCACGCGCAGTTTCGGCATCGTCGCGCGCTTTGCCGACATGGTCGAGGAGCATGGGAGCAGGATGACGGCGCAACTCGTCAGCCAGACGGCGGCGGCGCTGGGGAAGGATCTTCGCAGCGTGGCGCGGGCCGAGCGCCTGCGCAGCCGCTACTGGCACCGGGTCCGGACATTCCTCGAACGGTACGAGCTCGTTCTTACGCCGACCGTCGGCGCGCCGCCTTTCCAGCTCGACAGGGAATTGCCAACCCATGTCGGTGGCAGGCCGGTCGAACGATTCTATGACATATTCCTTGCCGTCTATGCCTTCACCCTCGTCGGATTGCCGGCGGTGAGCATTCCCTGCGGGCGAACGGCAGCCGGACACCCCGTGGGCCTTCAGATCGTCGGCCGTCGACTGCGGGAAGAGAGCGTCTTGCGTGCGGCAAAATTGTATGCGACTGCGGTACCCCAAGCCGTCGTGCGCCTTCCCGTCGTTCTGTCGGGCGCCCGTCCTTTGGACTATCAAGTAGAAACACTCGGAATTCTGTCTGATAAGGCATCGCGTTAATCGGTATGGAGATTTGGTGAGGTTTATGACAGACGAACGGCTTGACGAAGCGAGCGGTCGCGCCAACCGTGTTTTCAGGTTGCTTGAGGAATTGATCGTGAGCGGCGAGCTCGCGCCCGGCGACCGGCTCGACGAACGCGCTCTCGCCGAGCGCTTCAATGTATCCCGGACGCCCGTCCGGGAGGCGTTGAGCCGGCTTTCCGCGAGCGGTCTTGTCGTCAACCGCGGCAGGCAGAGCGCTTATGTGGCCGCGATCTCGGTTACCGAACTGTTCCAGACCTTCGAGGTGATGGCGGAACTGGAAGGGCTGTGCGCCAAGCTTGCGGCACAGCGCATGACGAATGCCGAGCGCGAGGAGCTGCTGGCGCTCGCAAAGTCGTTCGAGCCGACCGGGAGCAAGTCCGATCTGCACACCTACATGGATCTCAACGAGAAGTTCCACCATCTCATCTACCGGGGGGCCCACAACCCGGTTCTGGAAGACATCGTGCACCAGGTCTATCGCCGCGTGGCGCGCTATCGCCGGTACACGCTGCGCGCCAACGGCCGCATGAGGGAATCCGCGAAGGAGCATCTGGCGACCGCCGAGGCCATATGCGGCGGACATGCCGAGGAAGCCCGCAAGGCGATGGAATACCATATCGACATCCGGCGGCTCGACCATGCGGATTTCGTGACGTTTCTCGCCCGGCTGAACGAGGAGTCCAAGCTGTAGATTCGGTCGGCGTCGTTCGACGCAGCACGGGACCCGGTCGCCTGTTCCGAAAATGGTATTGTATCGGGCTGGCACTTCGCGCTAAATCTCACATTATAATATGAACAGAATAGGCGCGCCGCGACGGTCAAATGGCGGGAGGTTCCTTGCAAAGCCACGAACGTATGCTGGGGCTTCTCGACCTGTTTGATACGGAAGACAACTACGTCGCCCTGAGCTTCGATGAAATCCACGCGCGCGTCGGCTACACACGCTCGACGCTCTACCGCTACCTGAAGGCGCTCTCCGACGCCGGCCTGCTGTCGTCGCTGCCGGGCCTT